>JAISVV010000079.1 GCA_031271365.1 Elusimicrobiota bacterium
CCCCGACGTCGCCGCGCAGGAAGTGCGCGACAACGTAAATAAAATACAAAGAAATCTGCCCGACGGCATAGACCCGCCCGTAATCTCTAAAATAGACATCGGCGCCGCGGCCGTTATGAACATAGTCGTAACCGCGCCTATGGACATTATCTCTCTTACCGAAATGGCCAAAAAGCAGGTAAAAGAAAATATAGAAAACGTTAACGGCATAGGCTCGGTGGAAATCGTCGGCGGCAGAGAGCGCGAAGTGCACGTAGTGGTAAACCCGCTTAAAATGGCTTCTTTGGGCATATCCGCGTCGGCCGTAAAAAACGCCATCGCCGAGCAAAATACCGAAGTCCCTGGCGGCCGCGTGGAAAATACGCTCAACGACTTTAACCTGCGTATTTTAGGCCGGATAGATAAGGTGGAAGATTTTAACGACATAGTGGTAGCCAATATCAACGGCGTGCCTATAAAAATATCGGATATCGGCTATGTGCAGGATTCGGGCCAGTACGAAAGCAGCGCCGTCTACATTAACGGCCAGCGCGGCGTAAGTTTAAACGTAAAAAAGCAATCGGGCACTAACACGCTTTCGGTTATCGCGGCCATTAAGGCAAGGCTGGAGGAAATAAAACCTATTTTGCCCGAAGGCGCGCAGATTAATATCGTCTCCGACCAGTCGGGCTATATAGAAGAATCTTTCTTTGCCGTTATGGAACACCTTGTTGTGGGCGCTATTTTAGCGGCTATTGTGGTGTTTATGTTTATGGGCGACGTGCGCTCCACCTTAATTGCCGCCGTGGCCATACCTACGTCTATCATAGGCACTTTTGCTTTGATGATGTGGAGCGGCTTTACCCTCGATAACATGACGCTTTTGGGCCTGACCGTGGCCGTAGGCCTGGTTATAGACGACGCCATTATTATGCTTGAAAATATACACAGGCATATGGAAGAATACGGCAAGCCGCCGCTGCAGGCCGCCATAGACGGCGCGAAGGGAATTTCCTTTGCCGTTATAGCCACCACGGCGTCTTTAATCGTTATTTTTGTGCCTTTGGCTTTTATGAGCGGCATTATCGGCCGTTTTGTGCGCAGCTACGGCCTGACGGTGGCCTACGCCGTGGGCATAAGCTGTCTAGTGGCTTTAACCCTAACGCCCATGCTTTGCAGCAAGTTTTTAAAGGCGGAAAAGAAAAGCGGCGCTACGGATAAAATGGTTGACGGCGTAAATAACTTTATACAAAAGGTTTATCTTGTCCTGCTCGGCTGGGCCATGCGCCATAAACTGTTGATGGTTATAATGTCGCTGCTTTTGATGATTACGCCTGTCTTTATGTTTAAAACCGGCCTTGTGGGCGTGGATTTTATGCCGCAGGACGACTCCGGCAAGTTTCAGATAGACTTAGAGACGCCCGACGGCACCAGCTACGAAACCATGACAGATTTTATGCAGGCCGTGCAGCGCGAAATTAACCAAATGCCGCATATAGATAAATTGTTTACCGGTATCGGCGTTTCCGCCAGCAGCGTAATTAACGTGGGCGCGCCGACAAACTACGGCTATTTTATCGTGGAGCTTAAAGACCTTAAAACCCGCGGCAAAAACAACAGCGTGTTTGAATATATAGACGCCGCGCGTAAAATATTAAAAAAATATTCCAATGTAAAAACAAGCGCCTATGTAATAAGCTCCGGCCCCGGCGGCGGGCGGGCGGCGGTGCAATACTCTATCACGGGCCCAGATATCGATAAACTGCTTGAATACGCAAACGGCGTTTACGATAAAGTAAAAGACGTGCCGGGCCTTATCGATTTAGACGTGGATTTTGACTACGCCAAGCCCGAGTACCGCGTTTTAATAGACCGCAAGCGCGCGCACGACCAGGGCGTAAAAGTTATAGACGTGGCCACCACGCTGCGCACCTTTATCAGCGGGGAGGAAAATATCTCCCGCTATAAAGAAAACGACGAGCTTTACGAAGTGCGCATCCGCGCGCAGGAAACGTATAGAGATAATAAAGAGGTTATCTCCTCCATGATGGTGCCTGCGGTGCAAAACGGCAAAAGCGTCCTGGTGCGCCTTGACAGCGTGGCCAGCGTGCAGGAAGGCTTTGGGCCATCGCAGATACAGCGGCGCAGCCGGCAGCGGCAGATAACCGTGCAGGCCAACGTAGTCAGAGGCCAGCTGGACTTACAGAGCGCCGTTAAACACATGGACGAGGCCTTCGCCTCCCTTAACCCGGACCCGCAATACAGGCATATCCTGGTGGGCGAGGCTAAGGAAATGGGCCGCATGTTAATGAGCTTTTTAATGGCTTTTGCGCTGGCTATTTTATTTAAATATATGATTTTAGCCGCCCAGTTTGAAAGCTATGTGCTGCCTTTGGTGGTGCTGACTGCTATACCGCTTACGCTGCCTTTTGCGCTGCTTACGCTTGCTATAGCGCGCGATTCGCTAAACGTGTTTAGCCTTCTGGGTATATTTATGTTAATAGGCATAGTAAGTAAAAACGCTATTTTACAGGTGGACTACACCAACCAGCTGCGCCGCCGCGGCGAAAAACTATACGAAGCCATAATGGAAGCCAATAAAGTGCGTCTGCGCCCTATCTTAATGACTACCATTACCATTATAGCCGGCATGGTGCCCACAATGTTAGGCACCGGCGCGGGCAGCGGCTTAAGGCGCAGCCTGGCTATAGTTATTATCGGCGGGCAGACGCTGTCTTTGCTTATTACGCTTTTGATGGCGCCCGTAAGCTATGATTTATTGGAAACGTTCAGCCTGTGGCTTAAAAGGAAAGTTTTTAAAACGAACCCGGCAGAATAAAAATAAGCCCTATACAAAAAACACCCCGCCGCAGCAGGCGGGGTGTTTTGTTATAAGGTGCAAACTACTTTTTAGCTTCCGGCTTCTTGGCGTCGCCGGCTGCGCCCTCTTCTTCTTTTTTGCCTTTGGCTGCGGCAATTTCGGGCTGGGTGGCTGCGTCACCGGCAGGGGCTGCGGCGGTTTCTTCGGCGGTGTCCCTGGGTATGATAATATGCACTACCATGCGGCCCGGCTCGCCCATAACTTCAACGCCTTTGGGCAGCTTAAGGTCCGCCACGGTGATGCTTTTATCAAAGGTGAGTATCGCGATATCAGCCTCTATATGATGCGGTATATCCGCGGGCAGACATTTGACGGTTACTTCCCTGAGCACATGGTCTATAAGGCCGCCGTTGGCTTTGATAAAAGCGCTCTCGCCGACGAGCACTACGGGCACGGCGGTTTCAATCGGTTTATCCATAGACACGCGCTGGAAATCTATGTGTATCGGCGTGTCTTTAACCACGTGATATTGCACTTCTTTGATGATGGCTTGCTCTTTGCCTGCAGGCAGGGCGATTTCCACCACGGCGTTACCGCCGGCTTTTTGTACGGCCAAAAAGTCCTTTTCGTTTACGCTGACGCTTAAAGGCTCTTTGCCCGCGCCGTAAATCACCGCGGGTATAAGTTTTTGCGCCCTTATTTTAGAAAGCTCGCCTTTGGCGCCGGCTCTTTCCCTGTTTACTGCTGTTATTGTTAACTTTTCCATTGTATACTTACTCTCCTGTCTTTGCGCGCGCGTGGGGCGGCGCAGTGTAAATTGCGTTAATTGTACTGCCTTTTAGTCAAACATCTCGCTTATAGAGCGGCCGTCATGGTTGCGGCTTATGGCGTCGGCAAATACGTGCGAGACGGTTAAAATATGTATTTTATCGCTTTGGCGGCGGCCGGCCTCGGGGATAGTGTCGGTTATAAACAGCTTTTCTATGGCCGAATTATTAACTTTTTCCACCCCGTCGCGCGACAAAACGCCGTGCGTGCAAAGCGCCATAACCTTTTGTGCGCCCTGCTCCTTAACCTTATTGGCTACAACCGATAAGGTGCCCGCGGTATCTACGATATCGTCAACGATTATAACGGTTTTATCCTTAACGTCGCCGATGATGTTATAGACGACGGCCTCGTTGCGCTTAGGGCGCCTTTTATCAATGATAACCAGGCCCGCGTCCATACGCGCCGCTATTTTGCGGGCGCGCTCCACGCCGCCTACGTCGGGGGAAACTATAACCAAATCTTTGGGTTTATTTTTTAGAAAGTAATCCAAAAATACGCCGCGGGCGCCAAGGTGGTCCAGCGGGATATCAAAGAAGCCTTGTATCTGGGCCGCATGCAAATCCATGGCCATAATACGGTCCGCGCCGGCTTTGGCTATAATATTGGCGGCCAATTTTGCGGTTATCGGCACGCGGGGGCTGCCCTTGCGGTCCGCCCGGGCGTAGCCGTAGTAGGGGATAACGGCCGTAATGCGCCCCGCGCTTGCGCGGCGCAAAGCGTCCATCATAACCAAAAGTTCCATTAAATTTTCGTTGACGGGGGTGCAGGTGGGCTGGATTATATAGCAGTCCGCCCCGCGCACGCTTTCAAGCACTTGCACGTCAACCTCGCCGTCGGCAAACCTGTCTACGCGCAAAGCGCCCAGCTCTATGCCCAAATGTTTTACTATACGCTCGGCCAAAGCGCGGTTAGCGTTGCCGGTAAAAACTTTTAAATCCCTCATACCTTGAGAGTTTGTCATTTTTTACTTTCCTTTTTAAACATTTTCTTCTTTTGCTTAAGCACCTGACGCGCCCTGGCTATAGCCAAAGAGCCCTCAGGGATATCTTGCGTTATTGTAGAGCCTGCCGCTATCAACGCGCCCTTACCTATTTTAACCGGCGCTACAAAATTGGTGTTGGAGCCTACAAAAACCCCGTCTTCTATAATAGTTTTATATTTATTAACGCCGTCGTAATTGCAGGTTATCGTGCCGGCGCCTACGTTTACTTTTCGGCCTACTTGGCTGTCGCCTATATAAGAAAGATGCGGCACTTTGCTGCCCGCGCCGATAACGGATTTTTTAATTTCGGTAAAATTGCCCACTTTGGCGTTTTCTTTTAAAACGGCTTGCGGGCGCAGGTGCGCATAGGGCCCTACGGCGCAGTTTTTGCCGATATATGCCTGCGTCAGATAACAGCCGGATTTTATGTGGCTGCTTTCTTCTATCACGCTGTTTTCTATCCAGCAGTCGGGGCCTATAACGCAGTTTTGCGCGATTTTTGAGCCGCTTTTAATAAAGCAGCCCGGGTAGATAATTGTATCCGGGCCGATTTGTACGCCCTGCTCTATATAAGTATCGCCGGGTTTAATAAGGGTAACGCCGTTATCCATGTGGCGCAGGTTGATGCCCTCTTGCATAAGTTTGGCCGCCTGCGCCAGCTGGGCTTTAGAGTTTACGCCCATGGCTTCTTTAAAATCGGCGGCTTTATAAACTTCCGTCTTAAAGCCTTTTTGTTTTAAAAACCCTAAAGTATCGGTTAGATAATATTCCTTTTTGGGGCCTTGCGGTTTAAGCAGTTTTAACATGGCTATAAGCGGTTTTGTTTCAAAAATATACATACCGGAGTTTATTTCTTTTATTTGCGCGGTTGTTGTATCGGTTTCGCTTTCTTCTACTATTTTTTCAAACGCGCCGCGGGTGTCTTTTACTATGCGGCCGTAGCCTTTCGGGTTATCTATGTCAACGCTTAGCACCGTGCAGGCCGCATTGGATTTGTTGTGCTTATTTATCAGGTTTTTTAAAGTGGTTGGTTGTATAAGCGGCGCGTCGCCGGCCAGTATTATAACCCGGGCAAACTTTTGCATAAAGGGCGCGCTGTCTTTAGCCGCGGTGCCGCTGCCGGTTAAGTTTTTTTGCAAAATAAAATCCACCGGCGTTTTAACACCCCATAGCGGGAGGTTAGTTTGAACTATTTCTTTTAATAGTTCCGCCCGGTGGCCCGTAAGAACGCCGATTTTTGCCGGTTTAAGCTGTTGCGCGGTTTTAAGTATATGCGCCAGCATCGGCTGGCCGCAAACGGCGTGCAACGGCTTTGGCAAATCGGACTTCATTCTTGTGCCTTTGCCCCCTGCCAGTATCAGGATGCAAAGTTCTTTTTTGGCTACCATAATTTCCTTTACTCTTGCCACGGGCTTTGCCCGGTATATTTTTACTTTCTTGATATTATATCACATTTTGCGTAGGCCGTGTTTTCCGCTTCCCCCGCCGTCATGGGGCCGCCTCCGCCTCGTCGTCATTGCGATGGCGTCGTATAATGCGCCGTAAGGCGCATAGCCCGTGGCAATCTTCCTTTTTCTGCAGTAAGACTTTAATATGAAGATTGCCGCAGACCCTGGCGGTCCTCGCAATGACTTTATTAATTAAGCCCGCGCTCGCAGAGCCGCGTCCAAGCCGTGTCCTGTTGTGTTGTATTGTGTTATGTCCTGCCGTTGCCGTCCCCATCCTGGCAGGGAATGTTACTCGGCGATTTTGCCGCGTTGTCAAAAAGGCCGGTTTTGTGCTGCCAATGTGTTTGACTTGTTCGAATAAAAAATGCTGAGTAGTTACCTATAGTTTTTTGGCATTTTTTATGAGTTGTCAAACACGGCCCACAAAAGCGGCCTTTTTGGCGGCGTCATGAGCCGAAAACCTTCCCTGCCGAAAGTCTTACGTGATAGCATTCGCGCCCGCGCAAAGAGCAAAAATAAATAAACCCCCAAAAAAAGGCCCCTTTCCCCATAACCCCTGACAAACATTATCAAATTTTTCTATAATTACCATTATGACAGAAGAACTAAAAACCAAATTAACCCAAATAGAAAAAACCTACACAGAAAAAATCCACCAAACCGCAAGCCTAAAAAACTTGCAGGATTTGCAGGTAGCCGCGCTCGGCCGCAAAGGCGAGCTTACCGAACTCCTAAAAAACCTAAAAGATTTACCCCTGGAAGACAAAAAAACCTTCGGCCCGCTAAGCAATGCGCTAAAAACCAAACTAACAACCGCGTTTGAACAAAAACAAACCGAACTGGAAACCGCCGCCGTCAACGAAGAACTAAACAAAACCAATTTAGACCTTACGCTGCCAGCGTACACTTTTGACAAAGGCGCGCGCCACCCCCTAAGCATAGCCCAAAAAAGAATGACCACCATCTTATCGCGCCTGGGCTTCGTCTGGAGCGAGGGCCCGCTGATAGAAGATAATTACCATAATTTCGACGCGCTAAACATACCCAAACACCACCCCGCGCGCGACGTGCAGGACACTTTCTTTATAAAAAACGCCAAAGAAGACAAATTTGTGCTGCGCACGCACACGTCCGGCGTGCAAATCCGCGCGATGGAAAAGCAAAAACCGCCTATCCGCCTAATAGCCCCGGGCCGCGTCTACCGCAAAGACGATATCGACGCCACCCACAGCCCCGTTTTCAATCAGATAGAGGGCCTCTATATTGATAAAAACGTAAGCCTGGCCGATTTAAAGCGCGATTTAAGCGTCTTCATGCAAGGCCTATTCGGGCAAAAAGCCGCGGTGCGTTTTAGGCCTTCTTTCTTCCCGTTTACCGAACCCAGCGTTGAAGTGGACGTAAAATGCGTCTTCTGCGAGGGCAAAGACGCGGGCTGCCCCGTCTGCAAAGGCACAGGGTGGAAAGAGATGCTCGGCGCGGGCATAGTGCACCCCAATGTGCTTAAAAATTGCGGCATAGACCCGCAAATCTACAGCGGCTACGCTTTCGGCATGGGCGTGGAGCGGCTTGCAATGTTTACTTTGGATATCAAAGACATCCGCGCGTTTTACGAAAACGACGTCAGGATTTTGGAGCAATTTTAATGAAGATATTATACTCGTGGCTTAAAGACTATATCGACCTAGATTTAACGCCGGCGCAACTGGCGGATAAATTACTTGCCCTGGGCATAGAAGTTGCCGAAATACAAAATACCGGCGCGGATTTTGAGGGCGTCTTTGCGGCGCAGATAGAAAAGATAGACAAACACCCCAACGCCGATAAACTCTCTTTGGTTACTTTAAAAACCAAAGACGGCGCGCAGCGCGTGGTGTGCGGCGCAAAAAATTTGGTTGAGGGCGATATTATCCCGCTGGCTAAAGTTGGCGCGCGGCTTGGCAAAAACGTTTTGCAGCCTGCCCAGATACGCGGCGTGGTGTCGGAGGGCATGATTTGCTCCGCCGACGAACTTGGCCTTGCACAAAACCGCCAAAGCGGCATTTTGACGCTGGATAAAAATTTGCAAATCGGCACAGATATCAAAACGCTTTACGGCAAGCCCGATACTATTTTTGACCTTGAACTTACCCCCAACCGCCCGGATTTAATGTCGCACCTGGGCGTGGCGCGCGATTTAAGCGTGCTTTTGGATTTACCGCTTAAAACGCCGCAAATAAAAGAAATTGCGGGCCAAGGCGCAACGCTAAAAATAAACCTGCCGGCAGGCCAAGAAGGCTGCCCGCGCTATATGGGCCGCACGTTCAAAAACGTTAATAATATAGAATCCCCGCAATGGCTTAAAGACAGGCTTTCAGCCATGGGCGTTAACCCAAAAAGCGCGCTTGTCGATATCACAAATTATGTGCTCTACGACATCGGCCACCCGTTGCACGCCTTTGATTTTGACCAGCTTGAAAGCGGCGAAATTAATGTGCGCTGGGCCGACGCCGGCGAGGCCTTTACAGGCCTTGACGATATCGAGCGCAAACTGGACGCGCAAACCTTAGTAATAGCCGACGGCAAAAAATCCGTGGCCTTAGCCGGCGTTTTAGGCGGCAAGCCCGACAGCATTTTGCCGCAAACCAAAAACGTGTTTTTGGAAAGCGCGTATTTCTACCCGCCGGCGATAAATAAAACTTCCAAAAAACTGGGTATCTCTACAGAAGCCTCGCAGCGTTTTGAGCGCGGCGCTGATATAGACGGCTGCCAGACCGCCATGGCCTTGGCAAGCAAATTGATAAGCGAAATTTGCGGCGGCCAGGCAAGCGAAGTTAGCGATGTTTACCCCGTCAGATACCAAGCGCAAGAGGTTATTTTTACGCCCGAGGAAATCAATAAAATCTTAGGCATGGAAATACCGCGGGAAAAGCTAAAGCAAATTTTTACCCGCATGAGCAAAGATTTTAACGCCGCCGGCGGCAAATGGCATTTTAAAGCGCCCTCGTACCGCCGCGACCTTAACCATAAATGGGATTTGGCCGAAGAAGCCGCCCGCTACTACGGCCTGGAGGCGTTGGCGCAAGGCCAAACCGATTACAGCAACGCCACTTTGTATTTTGCCGAAAACCCGAAAAGCGTTGATTTGGGCGAGAGCCTTTGCAACGCGCTTGCCGGCCTTGGGTTTTTTGAGTGTAAAAATTTTGATTTTTTATCGGCAAAAGATTTAGCGGCTTTTGGCTTTGATAAACAAAACATGGTGGAAATCGCCAACCCGCTTAACGAAGACATGGTGTTTATGCGCCCTTCGCTTTTGCCCTCGCTGCTAAAAAATATAGAATACAACCAACGCCAAAGCCGCGCCGATTTGCGCCTGTTTGAATACGGCAAAACCTTCGGCCTGCAAAAGGGCTACCCGGCGGAAAGTTTTGTTATATCCGGCGCGTTGTGCGGCCTTACGCCGCGCGTTAAGTTTTTTGCCGCCGAGCAAAAACCCGTGGATTTTTATTACTTAAAAGGCGTTGCCGCCGCGCTGCTGGGCGGATTTGATAATATCAGCCTGCGCCCGTCGGCCGCCGCGCCTTCTTATATGCACCCGAAAATCTGCGCCGATATAATTTGCGACGGCAAAACCATAGGCTGCTTAGGCAAAACGCACCCGGCGATACTTAAAAAGTACGACATAAAAACCGACGTTTGGGCCTTTGAGTTTACCATTAAAGGCCTTGATAAGCAGTTTAACGCGCAGGTGTTTAAGCCGGCAAAAGAAGTTGGCGTATACCCCGCAAGCCGGCGCGATTTATCCGTAATCATAGACGGCAAAACCGCCTACGAGCAGGTGGAAAGCTGCCTTAAAAAAGCCGGCGCGGACAACTTTACGCTGATAGATTTATACCAGGGCAAAAACCTGCCCGAAGGCAAAAAAAGCGTAACGCTGCGTTTTGAAATCTCCTCGCCGGAAAAAACCTTAACCGACAAGGAAATTACCGCCTTCACCGATAATATTTTAGCCGCCTTAAAGCGCGATTTGGCGGCGGAGCTTAGATAATGCAGCAAGATAAGTACAGACAGCTAAACGATTTGATAGACAATGTCTCCGCCCGCCTGGCCAAAACGGAGGAGGAAAACCTGCTTTTAAAAGCCAAAGTGCGCACGCTGGAAAGCAGCCTGCGCGTGATGGAAAGCGCGCAAGCCACCGCCAGAGCGTTAAAAGAATGGAAAGACGTTACCACCTCTATACTAAAAAAACTATACACAAAAATAGAGCGGGAAATTGATAAGATAGAAGCCCAGGCCTCCGCCCCGCAGATAGGAGAGGATAAATGACCCCGCCCGAAGAAAAGCAGCCCGTTTCCGTCAATATCCGCCGCATAGAACTTGACGACGTTTGGTTTGACGGCGTAGGGCCTTTGGAAGTAAAAGCGCTCGCGCGCGACGTGGAGCTGCGTATGGAAAAAATTTCCAAAGATAAAAACATCGCAGATACTTTTAAAATACTCGCCCACGCCGCTTTGCATTACGCGGTTTTGGCTTACAGCAAAACAAACACGGCCGGCACCAAAAGCAAAGACGAAAACAAACAGCTTGATAACGCCATTGAAAAACTTTCGCACTGCTTAAACGGCCTGCCGCTAAAATAATTTATGAACGATTTTTTTGATAAAGAGCGCCAATCCTCCCAGGCGGCAGCAATGCCGCTTGCAGCGCGCCTTGCGCCAAAAACGCTGGGTGATTTCGCCGGCCAGCAGGAAATTTTAGGCCCCGGCAAAATGCTGCGCCGGCTTATAGAGGCAGATAAAGTGCGCTCGGCCGTTTTCTTCGGCCCGCCGGGCGTGGGCAAAACCGCGCTGGCGCGTTTTATAGCAGCCGGCACAAAAGCGCACGTAACGGAGCTTAACGCGGCCGCCGCCGGCGTGGGCGATTTAAAAAAAGTTATAGAGCAGGCCCGGCTGCGCATAGAAAATAATTTTGAAGAAAAGCGCACCCTCGTTATCTTAGACGAAATACATCACTTCAACAAAACCCAGCAGGACGTGCTGCTGCCCAGCGTTGAAAGCGGCCAAATAACCTTAATCGGCCTTACGACGGAAAACCCGTATTTTTATATAAACAACGCGCTGCTCTCGCGCTTTTCCGTGTTTGAATTTAAAGCCTTGGTTAACGAGGATTTAGAAAAAATCGTAAAGCGCGCCGCTAAAATAGAAAACTTTAAAATAGACAAAGACGCTTTAAACTTTTTAGTTGTGCAAAGCAACGGCGACGCGCGGCGCCTGCTTAACGCTTTAGAGCTTGCCATAATCACCACCCCCTACGAAGGCGGCCCAAAAAAAATAACTTTTGATATCATAAAAGACTGCATACAAAAGCGGCACCTTAACTACGATAAAAAAGGCGACGAGCATTATGATATTATCTCGGCCTTTATAAAATCCATGCGCGGCAGCGACCCGGACGCAACCGTGTACTGGCTTGCCCGCATGCTCGAAAGCGGGGAGGACCCGCGCTTTATAGCGCGGCGCATTTTTATCTGCGCGGCGGAAGACGTCGGCCTGGCCGAGCCCACCGCCGTAGTGCTTGCAGAGGCCGCCTTTAAAAGCGCCGAAGTTTTAGGCATGCCCGAAGTCAGAATACCGCTGGCGGAAGCCGCCATCTACGTGGCCTGCGCGCCAAAAAGCAACGCCGCCTACCTGGCCATAGACGCCGCTTTAGACGAAGTTAAAAACGGCCCGCGCCGCAGCGTGCCGGCGCATTTGCGCTCGGGCTTTAAAAACGAGGGCTACAAATACGCGCACGATTTCCCCAACCATTACGTAGAGCAGGAGTATATGCCCAGCCCCAAAAAGTTTTATAACCCGACCGAGCAAGGCAAAGAAAAAACCATAAAAGACCGCCAGCAAAACTTAAGGAAAAAGAAATGAGCCTGCCCTTGGAAGAAGATAAAATATTTTCCGTAACAGAGATAAGCCAAACCATTAAAGCCATGCTGGAGGGCGCTTTGGCCGGCGTCGCGGTGGAGGGCGAAGTTTCCAACCTAAAAACCGCCGCCAGCGGCCATATTTATTTTGATTTAAAGGACGCAAACGCCCTAATCTCGGCGGTGATGTTTAAAGGTTACGCGCGCGGCGTTAAACTTAAAGAGGGCGACGCCGTTTTGGTTAAGGGCGATTTATCGTGCTACATCAAAAGCGGCCGCTATCAAATAATTGTTAAAAATATTTCCGTGCAAACGCGGGGCAATTTATATTTAGAGTTTGAAAAACTAAAAGCCAAACTTACCGCCGAAGGCTTGTTTGACGAAGGCAAAAAACCGCCGTTGCCGCCCTGGCCCGAGCGCATAGGCGTCATCACCTCGCCCACGGGCGCGGCGGTGCGCGATATTTTATCGGTGCTAAAGCGCCGCGCGCGCAACCTTGAAGTTATCATAGCGCCCGTTTTAGTGCAGGGCGAAGGCTCTAAAGAGCAAATTGCGCAAGCCTTAAAAAACCTTAACAAATTAAAACCCGCCGTAGACGTTATCTTGCTTGGCCGCGGCGGCGGCAGCATAGAAGATTTATGGAGTTTTAACGAAGAACTTGTAGTGCGCGCCGTGGCCGCAAGCAGGATACCCGTAATCTCCTGCGTCGGGCACGAGACTGATTTTACGCTTACCGATTTTGCGGCCGCCCTGCGCGCGCCAACGCCTTCCGCCGCGGCCGAACTTGTGGCCCAAAGCGCGCGCGACACTATCCGCCACGTGGCGCAGTTAAATAAAATGCTTACGCAGTCTTTAAGCCTAAAGTACGAGCGGCTAAACGCGCGCTTTAAAATGGCGGCTGAAAATAAAATTTTCAAAAACCCTTCGCTGATTTTTACGCCCAAAGAACAACTTTTGGACGATTTAACGCAGCAGCTGCAAAAAGCCGTAACGCTGCGCGTCAAAGACGCGCAAACGCGCGTTAAAAACCTAACCCGCCGCCTTAGCGCGCTAAGCCCTGCGGCGGTGTTAAAGCGCGGGTTCAGCATAGTGCGCCGCTTAGACGACGGCCAAATAGCCCGCACCTCTTTAAAAGGCGAAAAATTAACCATAGAAACCAGCCGGGATTTATTTGAGGTAGAAACCATATGACAAAGAAAAAATCATTTGAAGAAAAACTTGAGCGCTTGGAAGAAATCGTAAGCGCGCTGGACGGCGAAACGCTAAACTTAGACGACAGCGCCCAGCTGTTTGAAGAAGGCCTGCAGCTTTCAAAAGAGCTCTCGGGCAAGCTGAAGGAAATTAAGTTTAAAGTGGAAGCCCTAAAAGCCAAAGGCGAAGAGTTAACCCTGGAGCCTTTTGACAAGGAAGACTAATGCCCAAACCGCGCCTGGACAACGCGCTTGCCGAGCAAAACCTCGCGCCAAGCCGCAGCAAAGCGCAGGCCATGATAATGGCCGGCGAGGTGCTCGTTAACGGCCAGGCGGAAACGCGCGCGGACAGAACCATAAAACCGCAAGACATTATAACGCTGAAAGAAAAAAGCTGCCCCTACGTTTCGCGCGGCGGGCTAAAACTAAAAGCCGCGCTGGACGCCTTTAAAATAGACGTAAAAAACAAAATATGCGCCGATATCGGCGTGGCAACCGGCGGGTTTTCGCACGTGTTTTTGCTGCAGGGCGCGGCGGAAGTTTACGGCATAGACGTCGGCAAGGGCCAGCTTGCAAGCGAGGTGGCGGCGTTTAAAAACTTCCACTTCCGCCCAAATACCAACGCGCGCTACCTGACGCCGGATATGTTTGATAAAAAGTTTGAAGCCGCGGCGGTAGACGTATCTTTCATCTCTTTAAAAATGATAATGGCCCCGCTGCTTGCCTGCATGGCCGCGCAAGGCGACATCGTTTTTCTAATCAAGCCGCAGTTTGAGCTTACGCCCAAAGACGTGCCCCGCGGCATAGTAAAAACGCAGGAAAACCGCCAAAAAGCCATAGCTTTGGTGCAAGATTATTTTGAGCAAAACTTAGCGCAAAAATTTAACGCCGAAAGCGCGCAGCTGACAGAAAGCCCCATTCGGGGCGCGCACGGCAATATAGAATACCTTTGGCACGTAAAAACAGGCGGCAAACATGGATAATGCATACAAAAAATCTTCTTTCGCTTCCGCTTTTTTCTTTTTACCGCGCCGGGAAAGAGAAGCGCTGAGCGCGGTTTACGCCTTCTGCCGCACAGCCGACGATATCGTAGACGACGGCCATAAAAACGCGCAAGAGCGGCTAAACGCGCTGCGCGGCGAATTGGATAATATCTACGCCAACGCCCCGCAAACAAAGCCGGGCAAAGCCTTGCGGCAAGCCTTAAAAAACTACCCCGTGCCAAAGCGGTATTTCAGCGATTTGCTGGACGGCATGCAGCGCGATTTGCAAACCCCCGTGCGCTACGCGACGCTGCAGGATTTAGAGTGGTACCTCTACCGCGCGGCGGGCGTTGTGGGCCTTATGTGCATAGAAATTTTTGGCTATAAAAACCCGCAAAGCAGGCAGTACGCCGCGGCGCTGGGCTCCGCCGTGCAGCTGACAAATATAGCGCGCGATATCGGGCAGGACGCCAAAATAAACCGTATCTATCTGCCAAAAGAATACCTGCAAAAATTTAACGTAAGCGAGCGGGAAATTTTAACTTTGCGGGATAATAAAAACACCCGCGCGCTGGCGCGCTGCTTTGCGCAATTGGCGCAAGAGCGCTACAATAAAGCCCGCGCCCTGCTGCCTAAAGAGGATTTTGCAGCCCTCTTCCCGGCGCGCGTAATGGGCAATGTCTACGAAGCGCTGCTCAAAAAATTTTTAACGGGCACTTGCGCTATAAACGGCAAAAAGCTAAAGTTAAATAAGCTGCAAAAAATAATAACGCTTTTAAAAACCCGGGGAGAAAGGCCGTGAAATATCTTTTAACGCCGCTGTTTCTGCTGCACCTGAGCTGTTTTGCTTTTGCGCAAAACGCCTGCCTTGAACGCGCCCGCGAGTTTTTCGGGAATAAAGATTACGCTTCCTCCGAGCAGGTTTTAGCGCAGTGCCTTAAACAAAACCCCAAAGACGCGCAGGCGCAAACAAGCCTTGCCGGCGCGTATCTGGCGCAAGGCAAAACAAAAGAGGCGCAGGCCGCTTTCCTGCGGGCATTGCAAATTACGCCGCCAAACGCCTTTTACGCGCCCTACATCAACTCGCGTCTTGGCGATATTTACTTGCGCCAAAACGATTTGCAGCGCGCGGCGGGCCACTACGACGCCGCTTTAAAACAAAACCCCGCCGACGTTAACGCCCTGATAGGCAAAGGCCTGACGGAAGAAAGCGCCGGCCGCAAACTAAATGCGGCGCAATACTATAAAAACGCGCTGGCCCTGGATTTTGTTAATATGGCCGCCCGCCGCAGGCTTATAGCCCTGGAGCCCGATATTTTAACCGAGCGCGAAATTTTTGAAACCCTAAAAGAGCGCAATATAATAGACACCTTCGCCGCCAGCTTTTCCCCTATGGATTTAAACACCCTTAAAAAAATCTTATCCGTGGAAAGAGATAACGGCATCGGCTATCTTTCTTCCCGCTATAACGGGCGGATACCGTCCGGTTTTGTGGTGGAAAGAGATTTAGGCAAAATCTACGTGCGCCTGATGTTAACGCTGCCCGGCTACAACGCTTTGATAAGCCAGTTTTCCTCCGACGCAAAAACCTTCTTTTTAAACCAGGATATTTTTGCCGCCGACATTTTTAAACTGCGCGACTTAGACGGCAAAGACATTTTTGACGAAGAAGGCCGCCTTACCACCGAGGGCCTGCGCGCTTATTCGCGCGCGGCGACGGGCGTAAAATCTTATATATTGCCCCATGAAGTTTTACCCTCCGCCCAGGCGCAGATAGATAATCTTGCCGCGCAATATATAAAAGAAGGTTACGCCGAAATAAGCGAGGCGGAACTTGCCTACGTAAGAAGAGAATCTTTATGCAGCGAGCAAACCCTTATAAGCATAAGAATGAAAATTATAAACATAAGCGCGGCGCGCCGCCGGATTTTTGTGCCCGCGCGGCCCGATGATTCCCCGCCTTTTTCTATCCCGTACGAAATGGTTGTTGATTTGCGCAGAAGTTATAAAGAAAACAAAGCGCCGGTTTATGCCAACACTTTTGGCGTAGATTCAAGGCAGGCGCCAAAACTTTGCGGCAAAGACGGCGTTTTGGCAAGCGCTTTTAAAACATCAAAACTCACGCCTAAACCTTAAATATTTTTATGCAGTTTCGGGTGGTTGTATCCGCAACTTTTGTAATTGTTTCGCCTATGGCCAAAGCAAGGTCGCCGGCGATTTGTGGTATGCA
>JAISVV010000137.1 GCA_031271365.1 Elusimicrobiota bacterium
TGCCGATATCGTGCAGCATGCTGGCGTCTTTTATTGTCTGCGCCTCCTGCTCGCTGAAACCCATGTCTTTGGCTATAAGGTAGCTTACCCGGCTTATATTCATCAGGTGCACGCGGGTGTCGCTTTGGTCGCGGTATTCGGCGGTGATGGCAAGGCGGTAAATAGTTTCCAGGTTAGAAAGTTTAACATCTTCGTACAGCGTTGCTATTTCTATATTACCGCTTGCAAGGGTGGCCAAAAGTTTTAAAATACCCTCGTCTTTTTTTGTAAAAGGGGTGCTGCCCTGTTTATTATTAAGTTCAAAAACGCCTATTACATTGCCCGTTTGGTTTGTAAGCGGCACGGCTAAAAGGGAGGACGTTTTAAACCCGGTAACCAAATCCACCTCTTTAGAAAAGCGGGGGTCTTCGTACGCGTCGGGCATATTGATGGTTTGGCCCGTTTTTGCTACCAGGGCCGCCACGCTTTTGCCGTTTATAGGCAGGTGGACTTCCGTATATTTAAGCCCCCTGCCGCGCGCGATTTTTGACCAAAACTCCCGCCTTTTAGCGTCTTTTATAAAGATAAATCAGTGTTCCGCGCCGATTATTTGCGATATCCTCTTGGCTATTAAAGCCAGCAAATCGTCAAGCTGGGTTTGGTTGGCTATTTCTTTCCCGAAATCTACCAGCATTTCAAGTTGTTGATGCTCTGTAAGCGTGTTATTCTTTTGCTGGGGCATTTAAAAACTCCGTTATGTGTATAGCTTTTGTATATGGGTAAAATTTTTGCAAAAGTTTGTTTAAATAAAGTTTTTCTTTAAAAGAAAGCGTTATTAAGTACTGCGCCCTTTGCGCGGCGATTGCGGCGGCGAGGTTCTTTTCTATCCCGTCCGCGCCCTTTACCTTGGCGTAAGGCATAAGGCCTGCCGCGTGCGCGCCTACGCATAACTTTAGCAAAAAATTACCCCCCGGGCAATTAATAATTTCCCGCTGCGCGCCGTCGCCGCAAAAGAAGGTATTGTTATTCTGTAATATAAATTTCTTATCCTGCCATTGCTGCGGTATGCGCGCTGGCCGTTTTATCAGGCTTGCTATAAAAACCGCGTTTGCGGCTAAAGCCTCAAACTCCGGGCCGTATTCGCCGGCTTGTTTAAGCAGGCGGTATTCTTCTATATTTTCGGTTACGACGGGGCCGCTTTGGCCGGCGGTTTTGTATTCGGCCAAAATATTTTGCAGGGTTTTTTTGTATGCCGCGGCGCTTTGCGTTAAGGCGCTTTGCGTCAGGTTAAGGCCTGTTTTTAAAATATAAGCGGGCCCCAAAGCGTCTTGTATTATTGCAAGCGTTTCTTTTACGCGCTTTATCCCGGCGGCGGAAGGCAGATAGCAAACCTTGTGCCGCGCAGGCTGCTTAGGCAGGCGGCGTTTTAAAAAAACGTTTTTAAACGCGGAGCCGCGCGCCGCGCCCGGCGTTTGCTTAATTTCCGTAACGTGTTTATAAGTCGGCGCCGCGGCCGCGCAAGCGGCCGAGCACGCGCCGCATAAAATACAAGTGCCTGCGGCTTCCAAAAGCTCTTTGCGCGGCGTGTTTTGGGCTATCTTCCTGTCCAGAATAAATTTTATAAGCTGGTTTCTGCCGCGGGGGGAATATATTTCGCCCTGCAACGCTTTGTAGCTGGGGCAGCTTTGGCCGCAGGCGCCGCAGCGGTTGCATATCCCGGCGGAGGCGTAAATATCAAGCATACCGCGCGGCGGGTTATAAAAAAACTTTTGCTGCGCGGCCAGATAAAGCGGCTTAAAAATATTTTTTAAGGCCATTAAATCTCCTTGAAAATAAAGGGGTTTAAAATGTTGTGCGGGTCAAAAACTTTTTTTAGTTTTTTATCCGTTTCATCTGGGGTAAATAGTTTAAAAGCGCGCTCTTTTTGTTTGTGCGGCTCAAAGGCAAAAGCGCGTATGGTAAGCGCGGTTATCAGGGCATAGGCGCCCTGGCTGCCGGCCAGAAAGCGTATTAAATCATAGCCCGCCGCGTTTTTTACAAACTTACCGCCCAGCGAGACAAAAGCTCCGCCCGGCAAAATAAAATCAATGCCTGTTACATAATCTGCCAAATCCAAAAACGTTTTTGCGGCAAACGCGCCGCCTATGCTGCCTTTTACCGGGGGTATGGGCAGATACATATGATGCTTTTTTAGCTCGGCCGCGATATCTTTTACGCTTGCCGCGGCTTGCGCGGTCAGGGTGTAATTGGTTTTATCAATATCTAAAATTTGATTTAGTTTTTTTATGTCTAAAATATCTTTTTTTGCCGCTTTTAATTTAGTGTTAAGGCCCGCTATTGTAAAGGGCCCGCCTTCCTTAAGGCGCGCGCGGATATCTTTTAAGCACTCCGGCGGTTGTTTGGCGGGCTTTAAATCCGCCGCGTTGAAGACGGGCAAAACTTTATCGGGGTTGGCCAGGTTAAGCGGGTCTATGGCGGCTTTGATATTTTTAAAAAGCGTTAAGGCGTTTTTATCAAACATTAAAGCCATTGCGGCGCGCTTTTCCACGCCGATGCCGTGCTCGCCGCTTATGCTGCCGCCGGCGGCCAAAACGGCGGCGTTTATCTCTTTTACCGCCTTTTTGATTTGGGCGGTTTCGTAAAAATTATTTTCGTCAAAAACTATATTCGGGTGGATATTGCCGTCGCCCGCATGGAAGACGAGGCCCGCCCTTATTTTGTACTTTTCAAAAATAGCGCGCACCCGCTCTATTGCCAAAGGCAGCTGCGCGCGCGGCAGGGCGCCGTCCAGGGAAAGTAAATTTGGCGCCAGTTTGACCAAAGAAGACGCCGCCGCCTTGCGCTTTGCCCAAAGGTTTTGGCGCTCCTCCTCCTTAGAGGCCGTTACAATATTAACGCCGCCGTTATTGAGGCAGATATTAAAAACCAGGGCGGCTTCTTTTTCCGTTTGTTGTTTTTTGCCGTCAAGCTCTATTACCAGCATGGCTTCGCTGCCCGCGGGGCAGGGCGTTTGCGTGGCGGCCATGGTGGTTTTATCCATGCCTTCCAGCGCGCTTGGCAAAATACCCGCGGCTATAATATCCGCCACCGCCTGCATAGTTTGGCGCAGGCAGGTAAAATAAGCGCAAATAGTTTTAACGTCGCTTTGCAAAGGCGTTATTTTTACCCACAGCCTGTCTATAATGCTTAAAGTGCCCTCGCTTCTTGTCAACAGGCTCATGCTGCCCGGGCCGGGGGAATCTTTTGACAGCGTTAAAACTTCGCCTTGCGGCGTGATAATTTGCGCTTTTAAAATATTGGCCGCGGTGCTGCCGTACTTAAGCGTTTTTGCGCCGCCGGCGTTTAAAGCGGCGTTGCCGCCTATGGTGCTTACGGCCATGCTGGCAGGGTCCGGCGCGTAGAAAAAGCCCAAAGGCGCCAAGGCGTCCTGCAGGGTTTGATTGATAACCCCGCCCTCCACAACGGCGCAGCCGCGGGCGGTGTCTATCAAAGTAATTTTATTTAACGCGCTTAGGTTTAAAACGCAGCCGCCTTTTAGGGCAATTGCGCCGCCGTCGTGGTTTGTGCCCGCCGTGCGCGGCACAAAGGGCACGCGGTATTTGTATAAAATTTTGATAACCGCGCTAAGCTGCGCGGCATTTTTAATGTTTAAAACCGCGTCCGGCATGGACCTTACGGGCGCTCCGTCGTAACTGTTAAGCCGCAGGGCAACTTCGCCGGTAAGCACATTTTCTTTGCCTAAAAGCTTAATTATTTGCCGCCGCGCGGCAGAGGGAAATTTGCTAAAAATTCTCATTCTTACACAATTATAGTATTTACATTGATATAATTAAATATTATGCC
>JAISVV010000149.1 GCA_031271365.1 Elusimicrobiota bacterium
ATTACTTAATATCAATAATCTGCTTTAATTATTTCCTATCAATGGGAAACGCGTGAATAGCAAGCAAAGCGACATATAGCCCCATAAATAAATTATAATAATTTTAGACTAAATTTCAAGGCCTAAGTAAATATCTGCCGGCAATGCCGGGGGTTTCAAAAGACGCAAAAAAACACCCCCCGCCGAAAGCGGGGGGTGTTTTATATTTGTATCGGTTGATTTTTACAGATCTACGCAGGCGGTGGTTGTTAAGTAGTAAAAGCCGTAGCTGTTCTTGGTTGCGCTGCACGTCTCTGTCCTGGTGCCGCATTCGCCGCAAGGCGTGTACGTTACCGAGGGGGCATTGCATTTTTCGCAGCATAGGGAAGAATTCCCGCAGGTTACTTTATTAGACGCCGCGCAAGGGTCAGTAGGCTTTTTCACGCAACCGCCGGGAGAGCCCTGAAAAAAGGACTCGACGCCATTACACCAATAACCGCCGCTGATGCCGGGGGCGGTAGGGTCCCACACTTCGTCGGGGCCGCAATCCGCGGGCGACCTTGTGGGTATATCGGGCACAAGGCAAAGCTCAAGCTCAGGCATATCTATTACGGTAGTCAGGTTAGGCAAAGCGAAAGCGCCCGTACCGGCCAACATCGCAACAAAAAATAAGGCAGCCGCATATAGTTTAATATTTTTCATAAATATCCTCCTTACAAGCAATTTGAAACTATGGGGACACACTCCCATACATTATATTATAACCGTTTTATGCAAATTTTCAAGCCCGGGTAAAGCCTTAGCAACAGGGCCAAAACCCCCTTGCAGGCTTTTGACGGCGGCTTATTATTTCGTCTTATTTTGTATATTTTCCAGCTCGTTTATCAGGCTGTATAGGGCGGGCTGCAGTTTGTTGACGTATTCGGTCTCAAACGTGCTTACGCGCTGCTCCAGCTTTTCTACGGCTTTGGCAAGTTCGCCGGCGCGTTTTTCTTCGGTGAGTTTCATTTCTTCCAGGCGGTAGTGCAGGTCTTTAAGTTTATCTTTGATGTCGGCCGTTTCTTTAGCGCCGCCTATTGTTTTGGTAAACAGGCGCACAGCCTCCTGCGCGGCGCCGGGACCGGCGTCGGCGGGGCCTTGGCCGGGCAGGTCAAGCTCTTCGCCGTTGTCTTTAACTTCGGCCTCTCTGTATTTGGCTATAAAGTAAAAAAGCAGCGCCAGACAGACAAAAAATACCGCGCAGCTTATAATAAGTGTTGTGGGCATTGCTATAAATCTCCCCTGTAAGAACCTAAAACTTCAAGCGTCTTTTCTAAATCGTCTACGACTAAAAATAAACGCGCCGGCTGCCCTTCCATGGCGCTGCCGTAGATGGTGGTAATATTGATTTTGTTGTCCCCCAAAATTTCGCTTATCTTAGACATAGCGCCGGGGTGGCTTATTGTTTGCACGCAGATAACGTCGGTCTTAACGCTGGTATAGCCGTTTTTTATGATAAGCTGCGTGGTTTTATCGCCGCCGTCAGGGCCCGATGTTACAAACTTAACCACCGCCGCCTCGTAACGGATATCGGAGGCTATGCCTATAATATCCAGGCCCGCCTCGTAAAGGATACTTACAAATTTTTTTAACGCCCCCGGTTCGTTTACTAAAAACACGCTGTGTTGGCTTACGGTGGATACATTCATCTTAGCTCCTTTAATTCATAGCACGCGATCAAGAATATTTTAGCACAAAAAAATTTAAACTTAAAGGTTTACAACTTCATGCGTTTTAAGGTAATCTTCCACAAAAAGCATGGCTTTGCAATCGTCCTCGTTATACATAAGCACTTTATCAAGTAAAGGCTGCTCGCCGGTTTGCAGCCAGCGGGTAAAATATACCATGCTGTCCATGGCGCCCACGTCGCTTTGGCGCCAGTTAAAGCCAAAAGCCGGCGCGGCCGCTTTTAAAGACAGGCTGGGCGAGGGCAGGTAAAAAGCCTTTTCCACTACTATTTTTAAATCTATACACGCGCTTAAAAGGCTTTCAAGCTGATACTTAACGGCGGGGTATTTTTTTGCCAAAGTTTGCATTTTTTTAACTTCGTACTCCGTCCAGTGGTAGAGGGCGGCTTCCTGCGGGTCGCCCATAAAGTCGGCAAATTGTTTAAAGATAACTTCTTCCTCGGCTTCGTTTTTGGCTATAAAATAGGTAAATTTATCCGCCTCTTTATCCCACACGCCGATAAGATAGATAAAAGAGACGCTGTTTTTTGTAAACGTTTCCGTGGCTTCAAAGTCAAAATATAAATTGCGCTTTTTGGGCTTAAGCGGCCAAGGGCCGCCTTTTGATATCGGCTTATCCAGCTTAAAAGCCATTGCGTTTTTATAGGTTTCCGACGCGGCCTTTTCGTCGCCGGTAAGCGGGTCTTTTAAAAGTTCTTTAAGCCGCGGCTGGCCGGCGTCGGCCACTTCGTCGTAGTTTTTTAAACCGGCGCCGCGCAAAACGGCCCGCTGCTGCGCGTTTAAATGCGGCAGCAAAATTAAATCTTTGTGCTCAAAAACGTATTTATTGGCAAAAACGCGCCAGGGCGCCAAAGCGGCTTTCGGCGGTTTTTTAGCCTCCGGCACCAAGGTGCCGGCTTTGATGGCGCGCCAGTCGTCAAGGTGGGCCATTGCCTTTTCGTGCTCGCTTTCGCAGTGCAGGCTTTGCTCTTTATCTTTTAAAACAAAAAGCGCGTCTGCGCAATAGAAACCCTGTATCTCGCTTAAAATGGCGTTCATTATGGTGGTTTGCATGGCGTAATGCTCTTTTAAATCATGCGCTCTTTTAAGCTGCACAATGCGGTAGCAGTAATCGCCAAAGACGCTTTTAATCCCGTCAATGCGCATAAGCAGGTTAACGCCGCCCCAAAGGCCGTCTTGGGTGCGCAGGTCCCACAGGCTTGCGCCGATAATGCCGTCCGCGCCGCGCACCATGGCGCGCAGGGTGTTTCTAAATCTTTCCGCGTCGTCGGGCGAACTGGCGTTTATAACATTTTTGCAGTGTTGATATATCCAGTCGTCGCGGTTAGAGCGGTCTGTGCGCACGCGCATATTTTCGTACAGGTTAGGCTCCTGCACGGCTTCGTCTTTCGGGGCGTGGTAGGAACACCAAAGGCCAAAAGGGTCCTGCAGCAGCAAAAACCTTTTGCCGGCATGGACAT
>JAISVV010000159.1 GCA_031271365.1 Elusimicrobiota bacterium
CAGCGTAAGAGTGTCGGTAAAAGTAGTTGAAGGCGACAGCGAACGCGTGCAGCATTTTGACGGCGTGGTAATAGCCCGCCGCGGCAAAGGCATAAGCGAAAGTTTTACGGTGCGCAAAATTTCTTTCGGCGTGGGCGTGGAGCGCATTTTCCCGATACATTCGCCAAGGATTGAAAAGATTGAAGTCCTCAAATCCGGCAAAGTAAGAAGAGCTAAACTTAATTATTTAAAGAAGCTCTCCGGCAAAGCGGCCAGGCTGCAGGAAAAGGCCAAAACCGTCCCCGGCGCGCAAACCAAAGCCGAAGTGGTAACCGAAGAAAACGTTGCCCCCAAACAAGAGCCGCAAACCGAAACCGCCTCGCAAGAAGCGCAAACCAAATAAATATCGGCAAACAAATAATCAACCCCCGGCATAACCGGGGGTTGATTGTTTTATAAACTTTTAACTTAAGCCCTGGGTTTTATGACAACGCCTTCGCATTCGTTATTTTTGCAGTAGGAGGTTATTTCCACGCGGCAATTTTGCGCGGGGCAGACCGCCGTTGAAGGACACACGTGGGAACGCACCTGATTAAGCTGGTTTATAAACATTTTGTTTACCGACGCCAGGCCGTCGCATTTGCAGCAGCCCGCGGCAACCGGGGCGCAATCGCTGTCAACCTTGCACGGGCGGGAAGAGGCTTCTATCATCTTTTCGTACATTTGAAAAGCGGTTAATTTAACGTGCTTTTCCGGCGTCTGTTTAGCGGCGGCCGGCGCGGCTTTATGCGCGGCAGGCGCAGCTTTTTGCACAACCGGCGCGGCCGCAGGCACGGCGGGCGCGGGCTGGGCCTTCTTGCCGGAAGAATGGCAGCCAACCAGCGCAAATACCCCTGCAAACAAAACAAGCATAAATTTCTTGCTCATGTTATACCCCCTTTTTTTACTAACTACCCCAACATTATACTAAACTAATGCAAATTTATTATATTTTAGAAAATATACAGCAAAACCCCTCTCTGAAAAGAGAGGGGTTTGTAAATACGGCAGGGTTTCTGCGCAGTTATTACTGCGTAAGCATTACGGTATTGCCCTGTTCGTCGGTAGTGTATTTGGTAACGGCGCCGTCGGGGTTGGTTATCTCCAGGCTGACGCCGGGGGCAAGCTGTATAGCGGGCGTATCTGCGGGCGCCATGCCCGCGGCCACGCACACGCCTTTGGAAAACAGCCCGTTTAACGGGTTTACAACCTGCTCGCCGTTTATGGTTTCCGTAACCGTGCTTACGCCGGAGGCAAGGTCCACCGTGCCGGAGGCCTCTATATTACCGCCGGCGGCAAAATATTTGCCGTAATACTCCGCCAACTGCGCGGAGGATTGGCGGTCTAAAGCGCAAATCATAACTTCTTCCCTTTCGCCTTCGGCTTCTATTTCCTGGGTAAAAATACAGCGTTTGTCTTCAACGCCTTTGATTGTAAAGATATTATTTACCGCAATGCCAAACATATCTATGGTATTGCCGCAGGTAAAAGCGGCGCACGGCGGCAGGTTTTCGGCCAGAAGCAAACAACCCTGCGCTTGCTGGGGCGCGGCGGGCGGCGCGGCAGGGCTTGAAACTTCGGCGGCGGGTGGTTCCCCCTTTGCGCAAGCGCAAAATATCATGGCCGAGGCCAAAGTAAATAAAACATATTTTTTCATCTTTTACCCTCGTATTTTAATTTAAGCGGCAAACAGCTTTAAAAAAAGCCTTGATTCGCTTTTTTTACGGCTTTACAGCGGTTTTGCTCGCAAGTTACCTCAACAGCCGTCAGGCACATTTGCATGGTGCAGACGCGGTTTTGGCAAACCTCGCTTTTCAAGCCGGCCAGGCGGGTTTGCGCGCTTTTATTGGCGGCGGTTTGTCCGTCGCACTGGCAGCAGCCGGCGGGGACGGCAATGCAGTCGCTGTCTTTTTGGCAGGCGGCGGCTTCTTCCACGGCGGCGTCGTAAGTCGCGATATTGGGCAGCTGCACTTTTTGCTCAAAGGTTTCGGCTTGTTCTTTGGCTTGTTGATATTGTTCTTTGTGCGCGCTTGAACAAGCGGCAAACAGGATTAAAGAAGTTAAAACAATTATTTGTATTTTCATAAAACCATTGTATCAATTTTGTAGAATTAAAATATGCCGCTTACGCTTTTTGACCAAAATACGCAGCTAAGACACCCAAACCGCCTTTTAGTGGGCGTGGACGAAGCAGGCCGCGGCCCGCTGGCCGGCCCCGTTACGGCGTGCGCGTGCCATATCCCCCCCGCGCTCTACGGCCACCCCGTAATGGCGCAAATTAACGACAGCAAAAAAATTACGCCGGCAAAACGCAAAAAAATAGCGGCCGAGTTAAAAATGCTGCCGATAACTTACTGCCTGGGTTTTGCCTCAAGCGCGGAAATCGACGCCGTTAATATTTTACAAGCCACGTTTTTAGCCATGCGCCGCGCGCTTAAAAAATTTGAAGCCAAGCCGGTTTTTGCCCTTATAGACGGCAATAAAACCGTGCCCGCAATAAACTGCCCGCAGCAGGCCGTTATCGGCGGGGACGCAAGCTCTCTTGCCGTTGCCGCCGCCAGTATTTTAGCCAAAGTGGCGCGCGACGATTTTATGGAT
>JAISVV010000104.1 GCA_031271365.1 Elusimicrobiota bacterium
TTTTAAAAGTTATTGCAAGGGCTCCGGCTACGCGGCAATCTTCCTGTTGCGCCTTAAAACCCAAACGGAAGATTGCCGCGGCCTTTTAGGCCCTGCGGTGACGGCTTAAATATGACGGCATAAAAACCTAAAGGGGATAAACATGAAAAAAGCAATACTTTTAATTTCTTTGCTTGCGCTGCCTTTTGCTTTCTGCAATGCGCAGGTAAGCGTATCGGGCGTAAAGGGCAGCGACGGCTACTCCGTCCTGCGCGCGCAGGCGGATTTGCCTTTAATGCTGCTGCCGGGGCTTTCTTTATATGGTAAATATGCCGCATTTTCGCACGATAATTTCAGCACGATGTCTAAATATGGCGCCGGCGCGGCGTTTACGCTGCCGTTTTTAGATATAGTGGACCTCGGGGTTGAAGCCGGCCTTACGCCGAAGGCAAACCAATACTCCGCTTATTACTGGGACGCGCACGGCTCGGTTAACCTGGCCAATATTTTCTACCATCTTTTGCCCGCCGACGAGCTGCGCCTTACTCTGGGCCTGCTTAGCACATATCACTCTTTCTACCAGCCCGATTATAAAGCCACCGAGCAGGATATCTACGCCTCCGTCTATCAGCGTGTCGGCGGGTTTGACGCTTCGGTAATGTATTCTAAGGCGGTAAGCCTCTCGGGCGACGGGGGCGGTTTTCCGCCGTGGCTGGATATACCTAATTTCGTATCCGTTTACGCGGGGTATTTGGATTATTCGCTGGGCGCTTCGGCCGGCTATACTTACAAAATTGTGCGGCCTTACGCGGCGTACGCTTACCTTAAAACCAAAAACTCCCCCAGCGCCGACGATTTGCGTCTGGGCCTTATCGTAAGCGTCGGGCCGGTTGCGGTTAACGGCTCGGTGGAATGGCTTAATATAACGCGCAACACTTCGGGGCGCAAGGCTTTGTATTCGCTCTCGGCCGGTATGCGGTTTTTATAAAAATGATAACGGATAAAAGATTTTCTTTGATGATGTTTTTCCAGCGCGCGGTTTTTGCTTTGGCCGCTTTGTATATGGCCGCCGGCGAGGCTTTGCACATAAACGCTTTTATCCAAAACGCAATTGATATCGGCCTGCCTTACGCGCGGGTAATTTGCACGGCGGCGGTTGCGCTTACTTTTGTTTGCAGCCTGCTGATACTTGCGGGTTTGTTTTTCCGCGCGGCGTGCGGCGCGATGGTTTTTGTAACGCTGTTTACGGGCTTTTTCTTTTTTGCGGGCGCGGTTAATAAGGTTAACGTGGTAGGGGTGATGCTGGCTCTTTCCGTGCTTGCCGCCATGATTACGGGCGGCGAGGGTAAAATAAGCGCGGCCTATCACCTTGCCAAAAAAAGAAGGCAGAATAATAAGCGCATAACTTTCCGCTAGGCGCTTTGGGGGTAGCATGAAAAAGATTGTCCTTTTGCGCCACGGCCAAAGCGCGTGGAATTTGGAAAACCGCTTTACCGGCTGGACCGACGTTGACCTGACCCCGCAAGGCATGCAGGAAGCCGCCCTGGCCGGCGAACTGATGAAAAAAGAAGGCTTTATGTTTGATAAAGCCTATACCTCTTACCTGAAACGCGCGGTAAAAACCCTCGATATTGCCTTAGATAAAATGGATGAAAGCTGGATACCGGTAGAAAAATCCTGGCGCCTTAACGAAAAGCATTACGGCAGCCTGCAAGGCTTAAACAAAGCCGAAACCGCTAAACAATACGGCGAAGAAAAAGTTTTGCTCTGGCGCAGAAGCTACGACGCCCCGCCCGCGCCGCTGAAAGAGGACGACCCGCGCAGCCCGCGCCTTGACCCGCGCTACAAAAACGTGCCGCCGGCGCAGCTGCCTTTAACCGAATCTTTAAAAACCGCCATAGAGCGCCTGCTGCCTTACTGGCAAAACGTTATTTTGCCGCAGTTAAAAGATGCGCAAACGCGGCAATTATTAATAGTGGCGCACGGCAACAGCCTGCGCGGGATAGTAAAGGTGCTGAAAAAGATATCGGACGCCGATATCGTCGGGTTAAACCTGCCCACCGGCGTTCCGTATGTGTTTGAGTTTGACCAAAACTACAATGTAACCAAAGACTACTTTTTAGGCGACGCGGACGCCGTTAAAAAACAACAGCAAGCCGTTGCCGGCCAGGCGAAACGCTGACGGCGTCATTATTGCCGCCCGCGCGCGGCGGCGTTTAATTAATATTCATATTATTGGAAAGCAAATCCGCTATTTTTGCGGTTTTGACTTCCGTTTTACCATCTTTGTCCGTTATGGATATCTCCATGCCGGCTTGCGTGTTTTGCTTGTTTACAACGGCGCGTATTATAACCTTTTCGCCGGCTTGCCCGTCGCCTTGCGCTACGTTGGAGGGCTCTATTTTAATTTTTAAATTATTGTCTATCCCGTCGGTAGAAAATTTTAAATTGTAATAATATTTAGCGCCGGGGCCGTAGGCGGGCAAGCTGTTTTTGCTAATCGCTATGCGGCGGCTGAAGCCGGTGATAACGGCCTCAAAC
>JAISVV010000152.1 GCA_031271365.1 Elusimicrobiota bacterium
CGCCGCAGCCGCGCTGCTTAAAAGAATGCAAAACCCGCAGATAAGCGCGGGCAAAATTTTCCACTTCGGCGACGCGCCGGTAACGCTTAAGCAGTTTATCAACTATTGCTTTCAATACGCCGGCCTTAAACCCAATACCGCAGACGCGCCCGCCGCGCAGCTGCAAAAACAAAACTATGATTTTGCCAAACTAAACCCCTACTTTAACCCTTTTGATTACGTACTGGCAACAGCCAACGCGCAGCTGCTTGGCTGGAAGCACAGCCCGCGCGAAAAATGGCTTAAAGAAATTGTGCAGTATTACGTAAAGTTGTATAATAAATAAGTTTATGAAAATTCAATTTAACAAAGAATATCAAAAAGCCGTTTTAGAACTTTCTAACGGCGTTAAAATGCAGGGGCGGCTTATAGGCGCAAATGCCGTCTCCTCGGGCGAGATGGTCTTTACAACAGCCATGACCGCCTACGGCGAGGCCATGGCGGACCCTTCTTACCTCGGGCAGATACTGGTTTTTAGTTTCTCGCTAATCGGCAATTACGGCGTCCCCCCTCTCAAAAAGACAGGGGGCTTTTTTTTGCCCGCCGGCTGGGAAAGCGACGGCATTAAAACCCAGGGCATAATAGCGGGCGACACGTTTGACGAGTGCTTCCACTACGAAAAGGGCAAAAGCATAAAAGACTGGCTTAAAGAAGCCGGCGTGCCCGGCATAGCCGGCATAGACACGCGCCGCCTTGTGCAAATGATACGCGACGCCAAAACCCCGCTCTTCGGCCGCATAGTGCCGCAGGATAAGGCGGCGGCCTACGATAATACAAAGTTTGACTTTCTTAAAAACTTTACTAAAAAAGATTTTGTTGACCCTAATAAATATAATATTCTGCCCTCGGTTTCTATTAAAAAACCGCTTAAGCTGGGCGCGGGCAAAACTAAAATCGCCATAGCGGATTTCGGGGTTAACCAAAGCGTTGTTAAAGCATTGCTTGAAGGCGGCTGCGCCGTTGAACTGCTGCCCTGGGACGCCGATATTACCGCTGCAAAGGCCGACGGCTGGCTGTTATCCAACGGCCCGGGGGACCCGCAAAATACAGGCCCGCTCATCAATAATATTAAAAAACTTTTGGCGGGCGGTAAACCCGTTTTCGGGCTTGGGCTCGGGTATCAAATTATGGCCTTGGCCGCCGGCGCAAAAACTAAAAAATTAAAAAGCGGGCACCGCAGTTTTAACCAGCCTGTGTTTGAAGTTAAAACCCGCCGCGCGTTCATGAGCAGCCAAAACCACAGCTTTGAAGTGGACGGCAAAACCTTGCCGCGCGGCTGGGAAACGTGGTTTAAAAACGCCAACGATTTATCCATAGAAGGCCTGCGCCATAAAACAAAACCTTTTATGGGCACGCAGTTTGACGCCTTAGGCGGCATTGACACCAACTGGATAATACAAGATTTTATCGATTTAGTTAAAGGAACCAAATAAACCATGCCAATCTTACCTTTTTTAAAACCTGTTAAAAATAAAAAACAAAAAGTGCTGCTTTTGGGCTCGGGCGCGCTGTCGATAGGGCAGGCGGGCGAGTTTGACTACAGCGGCTCTCAGGCCATCAAAGCGCTGGAAGAAGAAGGCCTGGAAGTTATTGTGCTAAACCCAAATATAGCCTCGGTGCAAACCAATCCCGCGCCGGGCAAAAAAGTGTATCTTTACCCGGTCACCCCCTTTTGGATAGAAAAAATTATCAAAGCCGAGCGGCCCTGCGCCATAATAGCCGGCTTCGGCGGGCAAACTTCTTTAAACTGCGTTATAGAGCTGGAAAATAAAGGCGTTTTAAAAAAATACGGCGTTAAAGTTTTAGGCACGCAGGTGAGCGCGTTGGAAATGTCGGAAGACAGGGATTTATTTTCCAAACGCATGAAAGCCATAGGCGTGCCCACGCCGCCAAGCAAAGCCGTCAGCAGCGTAGAAGACGCTTTAAAAGTGGCAAAGGAAATAGGCTACCCCGTTATAACGCGCTCTGCCTACGCTTTGGGCGGGCTGGGCTCTGGCCTGGCGCAAACGCCGGAAAAGCTGGAAAAACTGGCCGCAAGCGCATTAACCTCCGCGCCGCAGATTTTGATAGAAAAATCTTTACACGGCTGGAAAGAAATTGAGTACGAAGTCATGCGCGACAGCGCCGGCAACTGCATAACCATATGCAATATGGAAAACTTTGACCCCATGGGCATACATACCGGCGACAGCATTGTAATAGCGCCCACGCAAACTTTAAATATTCAGGAAACAAATATGCTGCGCCGGGCCGCCATAAACATCGTCAAAAGCATAGGCGTGGTGGGCGAGTGTAACGTGCAGTTTGCCCTAAGCCCTTACAGCCTGGAATATTATGTTATAGAAATTAACGCCCGCCTATCGCGTTCCAGCGCGCTGGCAAGCAAGGCCACGGGCTACCCTATTGCTTTTGTGGCGGCAAAAGTAGTTTGCGGCTTTGAACTTTTGGAACTTAAAAACCCCGTCACCGGCACCACCTCGGCGTTTTACGAGCCTTCTTTGGATTATGTGTCCTTAAAAGTGCCGCGGTGGGATTTAAAAAAGTTTACCGGCGTTTCCAAAGAGCTGGGCACGCAAATGAAGTCCGTCGGCGAAGTTATGGCCATAGGCCGCAACTTTTGCGAAGTAATGCAAAAAGCCATACGCATGGTGCAGGAAGAAGAAGACGGCATAACCAAAGATATTTTTAAATACACCCCCGAAGAGGAATTATATAAAGAACTTGCCAACCCCACCAACCTGCGCGTATTTGCCATTTACGAACTTTTTAAGCGCGGCGCAAGCGCAAAAAAAGTGCAGGAAGCAACCAAAATAGAGCCGTGGTTTTTAAGCCATCTTTGCTATTTAGCCAGTTTGGAAACGGGGCTGCGCGCTTTCTTTGCGGGCGCAAAACTGCCTAAAAAATTTACCCCCGCTTTGGTGCAAAAACATTTTGCGCCGCTTGGCGCGGAGTTTTTAAGAAGGCTTAAAAGCCGCGGGTTCTCTGACTACCAGCTGACGAAAATTCTGCTTTCCGCCGCCGAGGAAAGCGCAAAATACAGCGTTAAAGAAATCAGCGCGCTTTCCATGGGCCTGCGCGCTTTGCGCAAAAAACACCGCATAACGCCCGTTGTAAAGCAGATAGACACCACCTCGGCCGAATACTTTACAAAAAGCAATTACCTTTACCTGACCTACGACGGCGCGCACAGCGATATCACGCTAAAGACAAAAAATAAAAGCGTTATAACTTTGGGCTCGGGCTCGTATCGCATAGGCAGCAGTCTGGAGTTTGACTGGTGCAGCGTTATGACGAGTAAATATTTTAAAGAACAAACCGGCGAGAGCATTATTATCAACTGCAACCCGGAGACGGTCTCCACCGATTTTAACACCTCCGACCGCTTGTATTTTGAAGAGCTTTCCTTTGAGCGCGTTATGGACATTATTGACATAGAACGCCCCCGCGGCGTGGTGGCCTGCATGGGCGGGCAAAACCCCAACACTTTCACGCCGTTTTTAAGCCGCGCCGGCGTAAAAATTTTGGGCCACAGCTTTGAAACGGTGGAAAAGGCGGAAAACCGCACAAAATTCTCCGCCATATTAGACAGCCAGAATATAGACCAGCCCAAATGGACTTCGGCCACATCGCGCGAAGAGGTGCAGGACTTTATCGCAAAGGTTGGCTTCCCC
>JAISVV010000126.1 GCA_031271365.1 Elusimicrobiota bacterium
CGTGGCGGGCGCGGTGTTCCATATGTTCAACCACGCCACGTTTAAAACGCTGCTGTTCTTTTGCGCGGGCAATGTTAAAAAAGCCGCGGGCACTACGTCTATGGAAGATATACACGGCCTGCAAAGCAAAATGCCCTATACCTCGGCCATGGCCGCTGTGGGCATGCTTGCTACTGCGGGGCTGCCGCCGTTTTCCGGCTTTTGGAGCAAACTTTTTATTATCGCCGCCCTGTGGCAGGCCGGTTTTTACGGCATGGCCGCCGCCGCTTTATTTGCAAGCGTGCTGACGCTGGCTTACTTCCTTAAGCTGCAGCGCGGCATGTTCTTCGGCAATCCGTCGGCCAATATAGCGGACGTTAAGGAAAAAAGCCTCGGCTTTTTGCTGCCCTGCTTTGTTTTTGCCGCTATAATTACCGGCGCGGGTTTGTACTTCCCGTTTATGTACAATAACTTTTTAGAGCCGCTTATAAAGGTGCTAAGATGACACTGCATTTATTTTTAATTGTTTCAATGATACTTTGCTCGCTGGGCGCGGTAATGGCGCGGCGCACTATACACGGCGCGATATTTTTAGCTTTGGTAAGCATACTGCTTGCCGCGGTTATGTTTAGCGCAAATGCGCCCTGGGCGGGGGTGTTTGAACTTTCCGTCTGCGCGGGGCTTATAACGGTTTTGTTTGCCAGCACCGCCAGCATGGTGGGCCGCGGCGCCAGTTACTCTAAAAACGAGCGCGGCGCGTTAAAATGGCTGCCTGCGGCTTTGGTTGTCTTTGGCGTTATAATTTGGGCCGTCGGCGCGCATTTTATGCCCGTCTTTACGCCCGCGCGGCACCCGGGCGCTTTAAGCGCGATGAGCGTGGGCGACATTATCTGGCGCATACGCCCCATGGACCTTTTGGGCCAGCTTTGCATTTTTGTAGCCGGCGTTTTGGCCGTGCGCATTATACTGGGGGAGGGCAAAGATGAATAGCCTGCTCCTTAACTACTTTGCCGCCGTTTTGATGTTTTTTATCGGCGTGTACACTATGGCCGCCTCCCGCAACCTTATCAGGCTGCTTTTGGGGCTTGAGGTAAGCTCCAAAGGCTGTATGCTGGCTTTTGTGGCCGCCGCAAGCGCGACGGCAAATATGGCTTTTGCGCAGGCTCTCCTGGTTATCATGATAAGCGTGGAGGCCGTTGTGGTGGCCGTGGGCCTTATTTTAATAATACGCGCCTGGCGCCAGCGCGGCAACGTGGACGCCGCCAAACTGAGCGATTTAAAAGGTTAATTTATGCAATATTTAATACTGCCGCCTTTATGCTTTATAATAATTTTCTTTACCGCCTGGGGCGTTGCAAAGCTGGGCTCTTTTTTTGTGCTTGCGCCAAAATCAACGCACGAGCATGGCAAAGAAGATGCCTACGCCTGCGGCGAGGTTTACCCCGAAGGCCGCATAGAGCCTGATTACGGCGCCTTCTTCCGGTTTGCGGTTTTCTTTACCATTATAGACGTGGCCGGCCTTATGGTGGCCACTTTGGCGGCCACAACTTTTAACGCTTACGTGGCAACGGCCGCGATAATTTACGTGCTGGCGCTGTCTTTGGTGCTGGCGATACTTTATTCTAAATAAGGACTTTATGAAATCTATAAGAGAACAAGTTGCAGCCTGGGCGCGCACGGCCTCGCCGTGGATAATACATTTTAACTCCGGCTCCTGCAATGGCTGCGATATAGAAACCGTCGCCGCCTTAACGCCCCGCTTTGACGTGGAGCGTTTCGGCATCGTGCAGCACGGCACGCCGCGCCACGCCGACGTTTTGATAGTAACCGGCGCCATAAGCAAACAGCAAAAAGACAGGCTGGTGCGCATTTACAATCAAATGGCCGCGCCCAAATTTGTGGTTGCCCTTGGCGCGTGCGCCTGCGGCGGCGGCGTTTTGCAGGGCTGCTACGGCGTTTTGGGCGGGGCGGATAAAATTATCCCCGTGGATTTATACGTGCCCGGCTGCCCGCCGCGGCCCGAGGCTTTGATTGACGGCATAGTAAAGCTGCTAAGCGGTATTAAAGGAGTGGAAAATGCCTAAAGATTTTGAACACCTGCTGCAAAATATAGAAGTTAAAGCCCCGCGCCGCGTGTGGGCCGCGCCCAAAGCGCCGGTGTACGATTGCATAGGCGAGCTTAAGGCAAAGTTTAACTTTGACCACCTTTGCACCATAACCGGCCTTGAAAACGGCGAAAATTTTGAAATTTTATACCACCTAAGCCGCCAAAACGGCACGCTGCTTACGCTTCGCGATACCATAAAGATTGAAGGCGCAAAAACCAAAAGCATAACGCCTTTGTTCCAAAGCGCGATATGGTACGAGAAGGAAATTAACGATTTACTGGGCGTGGAGTTTGAAGGCCTGCCGCAGGCCGCGCGCTACCCCCTGCCCGATGAATGGCCGCAGGGCGACCATCCTTTGCGCAAAAACTGGCAGCCGGCGGACCATTGCGGCGTCACCCCCAAAACGGAGGCTGAGTAATATGCCAAAAGTTATAGTGCCCCTGGGGCCGCAGCACCCCGCTTTAAAAGAGCCCGGCAACTTTACCCTTATGCTTGAAGGCGAAGAGATTGTAGACGCCGCCCTGCGCCTTGGCTACAACCACCGCGGCATAGAAAAGGCCGCCGAAAGCCGCAACTTTATCCAGGCAATGTATTTAATAGAGCGCGTTTGCGGCATATGCTCGCACGCGCACGCCACCTGCTACGTTACGAATGTTGAAAATATTTGCGGGCTGGAGCTGCCGCGCCGCGCGCAGGCAATACGCGTTATCACCGGCGAATTAGAACGCATACACAGCCACCTTTTATGGCTTGGCGTAGCCGCGCACGAAATAGGCTTTGACACCCTTTTTATGTACTCCTGGCGCGACAGAGAGTATATCATGGACGCGTTGGAAACCCTAAGCGGCAACCGCGTGCATTATTCTATCAACACAATAGGCGGCGTGCGCCGCGATATCGGCAAAGAGCAAATTGAAGACATACTTAAAAAACTTGACCTTGTTGAAAGCCGCACCAACTACTACATCAAACTGGCCACGCAGGAGCCCACTTTGCACGCGCGCACCATGGGCGTGGGCAAACTGCCAAAAGAAGAAGCCTTAAAGCGCGACGCCTGCGGCCCGCTGCTGCGCGCCAGCGGCGTAGCGCGCGACGTGCGCAAGGACGACCCGTACCTCCTATACGGCGAGCTTGATTTTAAAGTTATCACCTCGGACGCGTGCGACGTCTTCGGCCGCGTATACGTGCGCGTGTTTGAAATTTTGGAATCTGTCAAAATACTGCGCCAGGTTTTAAACAATATGCCGCAGGGCCCCGTAAGCGTTAAAATGCCGCCCAAAGTGCCCGCCGGCGAATCCGTAACCCGCTACGAAGCGCCAAGGGGCGAAGATATACACTACGTCAAAACCGACGGCGGCGTTAACCCAAGCCGCGTAAAACTGCGCGCGCCCACTTTAGCCAACTTCGAAAGCGTCGCCTATATGTTAAAAGGCGACCAATTGGCCGACGCGCCCCTGATTATCGCCGCGATAGACCCATGCTTCTCCTGCACGGACCGTATGGCGGTTGTCGATAAACTATCGGGCCAAAGCCAAATAGAAACTTTTAAAGATTTGCGCCTTAAAAGCATAGAGCATTATAAAAGAAAAGGGATTGATTTTAGCAAACTATGAAGATAATTTTATGCCAGTTGTTTGATATCCTTATTTACCCGGGTTTATTATTTTTATTCGCCGCCGGCTTAACGGCCGACTGGGTTGACCGCAAACTTTACGCCCGTATGCAAAACAGGCAGGGGCCGCGCTGGTTTCAGCCGCTGGCGGATTTTGTTAAATTGGTTTCTAAGGAAACTATCACCCCAAAGGCCGTGGATTCGCCCTTATTTAAAGTGCTGCCCTATATAGCCATTGCCGCCGTGGCAAGCTGTATCATGATGATACCTTTGCAAAACATGGACGCGCTGCTCAGCTTTCAGGGCGATTTGATAGTAATCGCCTATATGTTAACTATTCCCACGATGTGTTTGTTTTTGATAGGGTGGTATTCCTCCAGCCCGTACGCGGCGGTTGGCTCTATGCGCGTGTTAACGCAGTTTTTTGCCTACGAGGTGCCGCTTTTGCTGGCTTTGCTGGGGCCCGCGGTTATAGCCGGCTCGTGGAGCGTGGGCGATATCGCTTTTTACTATAACGCCAAACCCGTTATGACGGCCGTAAATATCGCGGGCCTGCTGGTGGCCTTAATCGCCCTGCAGGGCAAGCTGGAGCGCGTACCCTTTGATATCCCCCACGCAGAGACAGAAATCGTCGGCGGCGTGTTTACCGAATATTCGGGCAAACTTTACGCTTTTATAAAGCTGGCGATGTCTATGGAAATGATTGTGGTAGCCGCCCTGTTCAGCGCGGTGTTTTTGGGCGGCAGTTTGGGCTTAAGCGGCGTTTTGGGCTTTTTGGTTTTTATCGGCAAATTATTTGCAATAATTTTTATCTCCGCCTTAATACGCAGCCTTATGGCGCGCGTGAGGATAGAGCAGATGATAAACTTCTGCTGGCGGGTATTAACGCCGGCTGCCATGGCGCAGCTGATTATAAGCATTATAGTGAGGGCCGTCTATGGCTAAACCGCTTGCCGCTTTACGCGAAGTTTTTAAAAACCTGTTTACCGCCCCAAGCACGGCGGGCTACCCGCACGCAAAAGCCTGCCCCGACGCTGGCTACAGGGCGCGCATTAAATACACGCCGCAGCTTTGCGTGGGCTGCCAGCTTTGCGTCAAAAACTGCCCGGCAAACGCCATCACAATCACTTTGCTCAACCCGCAGGATAAGCCTATAACCGGCGAAGACGGCAAAGTAACCCCGCCGGTACGCAAATTTGAATGCAAGATAGACTTAACGCGCTGCATTTTCTGCGCGCAATGCGTTGACAGCTGCTTTAAAAAAGCCCTTTGCTCCTCGCAGGAGTTTGAGCTTGCCTCCGCCGATAAGGCCGCGTTAACGGACGTTACCAAAGCAGGCTGATGCTTACCCTGCCGCCGTTAAAAAACCAAAAAGTGGCTTTCCTGGCCGTGGGCAACCCGTTGCGCGGCGACGACGCTTTCGGCCCGCTGGTATACGGGCGGTTAAAGCAGCGCGCCTCGGCGGATTTTTTGCCGCTTGACGGCGGCGAGCTGCCCGAAAGCCAAATATCCCCCATAAAACGCTTTAACCCGGCCGTTTTAATCATGGCCGACGCCGCCCTCATGCCGGGCGAGCCGGCCGGCGCGCTAAAGCTGCTAAACGGGCAGGATATCATAAACCCCGCGCTCTCTACGCATACGCTGCCCCTTAGCGTAATGCTAAAATTTCTAAAGCAGGATTTGCCCAACCTGAAAATCATCTTCATCGCCGCCAAGGCCGAAAGCGCCGATTTTGCCGCCGCGCCCTCAAAAGCAATTGAGGCCGCCGCCCAAGCCGCCGCCCTGGCCGTTTTAGCCGCTTTATAAATCCCCGGGATATTGACCGGGTTTTATGAAAGCGGGCAAAGGGTTTACATTGATATAATTGCCTGCAGTTGCGCTGATTATCGGGGTGCCGGCCGCGATAGGCGCCGGGCTGATAAATAAGGCGCGCGCAGGCAAAAATTTTGCAAAGCCGCCGCAGGCGCGGATAAAGCGTTAAGCCACGCCGCCGCCCCCGCCGGCTATAGATTTTAAAAATAAAAAACAACCCGCAATAAATACCGGGCTCGGCTTTTATACCGGCTGAAGCCGTAAGTACGCTTTTTGTTTTCCCGTATCAGCCGCGCAGCGGGCTGTTTTTTGCTTCGCCGCGCGCCGGTTTTTTGCGTTAGCTTTATTTATTATATGTAAAATAAGTTGTATATTTGCTAAAAAAATGTTATAAACAAAATATAGGTAAGCCGTTAAGGCTGACTTATAATGAGATTACCTTAACTGCCGCATACGCCGCCTTTGCAGGCGGCTTTGTGCGAGGTTAGGCCTCTCTCTCCGGCGGCGGGTAGCGGCGGTATGCCGGCAGCGTTAAACAGCAAAATAATAAAAGGAGAAGATTATGAAAAAGGTAAAATTAATATCTATAATTTTTGCCGCGTTGCTGCTTTGCACAGCGGCGTTTGCGCAAGTTAATAATGCAAATCAAATTGACAACCCGGGTGTCAACGTAGGCGGGGTTACCACGGGCGGCTCCGGCATGGTTACCACAGGGGGTAACGATAATTATCCCACCGGCGCTGTGAATCGTGTGCCCGATAACGATAAGGCTCTTGTAGAAGTGGGGCTCGACCCTGTTGTGCCTATTGGGTGTCCTTCCGGCGAAGTATTGATTACGGAGGCCGGAAGCCCTT
>JAISVV010000131.1 GCA_031271365.1 Elusimicrobiota bacterium
TCATAACAAAATCCGCGCCCGCCGCTATGCCGGCTTTAAAGGGTAAAAACTCGCGCTCTCTAAGCTGCCGCAGGGCGCCCTCAAAATAGACCCGGCCCTCATGCGTGTCGGCCACCGTATCGCCATGGCCGGGGAAGTGCTTTAGCGCGCCGGCCACGTTTTGGCCTTGTAAGCCTTTTACAAACTCGGGCACAAAGGCGCAGGCGGTGTTGGCGTCGGTGCCAAAAGAGCGCGCTTTATTTTGTATTACCGTATTAAGTTTGTTGGTTAAAATATCGGCTACCGGCGCGAAATCCACGTTAAAGCCCAGCGCTTTCATTTGTCGGGCGATGGTTTGCGCGGTTTCAAAAGCCTTTTGCGGGTCTTTGGTTGAGGCAATTTCCATGGCGGTGGGAACCGCGTCCACCGAAACGGCGGTATTGCTGCCAAGGCGGCTTACTATGCCGCCTTCTTCATCTACGGCGATAAATAAAGGCAGCTTGCTTGCGGCCTGTAAATCTTTTATGTATTTTTTGATTTGCGCATCATCAATAATATTGCCGCCAAAAAATATTACGCCGCCGTAGCCGAAGGTTTTAAGATTGTTTAGCTGCGCAAAATCAAGCGCGGCTGGGAAGGTTTGCTCATTATCAATACCCGCAAGGCCGGCTATGCCGGTTATGAAAAGGGAACCCACCTTTTCCTGCACAGTCATGGCGGCGAGTATTTCCTTTGCGCGCGCCGCCCTGGCGGCTAAAACAACCGCGTCTTCTTTTGGCACGGGCGTATTTTGGCAGGCGTTTGGCGGTATTTTATCCACGGGCGCGTTTTGTTTTTGCAGTAATTTTATTCTTTTACCGTGGCTGGGGTGGGTGGAAAGGTAGTGCAGCAGCTCTCCGTGCGAGCCTTGTTTATCAAGCGTAAAAAAATCGACTGCGGCCTGGCGGGTACCGAAGTTTTTAAAAAGCAGATCGCCGGCAAATTTATCCGCCGCCGCCTCCCGCCTGCGGGAAAACTGCATAGCCGCCGCGTTTACAAAGCCGCCGCTCATTGAGGAAATATCCGCGCCGAATACGCTTAGCAAGGCCGAAAGCGCAAGCGTGCGCCCGAGTTCTTTTAGCAAATCGCGGTTAACATAATGAGCCATTTCGTGCGCAAGTACGAAGTAAAGCTGCTGCTCGTTTTGCAGTTTATCCAGCAGGCCCTCGGTTATAAAAATTTTACCGTCCACCGTGATAAAGGCGTTAAAACGCCCGTCTTTTACCACACGGGCTTTGATGGAGGCGGCATTTTCAATCTGCGGCGTTTGGCTAAGTATTTTGGCTAAAGCGGCGTTAACTTTAAGCGTTTGCGCGCTGAGCTCCTCCTGCAGTAAAGAGGGCGGCACCCTTACTAAGACGGAGGCCGCGCTCTCAAGCTGCAATTTGCGCGGGTAGGAAATTTTGCTTATATAAACATTGGCCACCGCGCCAAAAAGCCAGTAAATCAGGACAAGCAAGGCGGCAGCGGCAAGCGCGAAACACACAAACTCGCGCAACACGGGGTAGCGCGCGCCGTTGACATTGCTTTCTATAATCTGCGTCTGCTTTTGCGGGGTGAGAACGGTTTTCATTCCCTTATTGATACGTTATCGCCGTACCGTAAGCCACCACGGCGGCTTTGGGCCACGTTTTGTAGGCTTCAGCGTTTAGGCTTATGGTTTCAAGCCTTAAGTTAAGCACGATATCACAGCCTAAAGCCTGCTCTTTGAGGCGGATAACCGCCTCCCTGCGCGCTCTGTCCATTACCGATTCGAGCACCGAAAGCCGGCCCCCGAAGAAGGATTTTACCGCGCCGGCAAACATCTTAAAATAATCCACGCCTACAACCGCGCTGGCGCTTACCAGTCTGATTTCTTTTATGGGGCGGTCTTTGCTTAAAACGTCCTCGCGCTCAAAGGTTACGATGGGGAAGGTTAAAGCCGCCTTCTCTCGGCGCATAAGATGGCGGTAGTGCAATTCTTCTATAAGCGTGCCGGTTGTATAGGCTATAGAAAGCAGCGCTAAAATTATCAGTAACTCCATTATTTGCCCTCTGCTTTTACGGCCGTACGTAGACATAAACCTCCGCCGCGCCGGCGGCTATGGACGAGGTGGCAAAACGCACGTTGATAATGGCATTGGCACCTAAAGCTTCGGCCTGATGTATCATACGCTCTATGGCGTGCTTGCGGGACTCGTCTAAAAGCTGGGTGTAGGCCTTAAGCTCCCCGCCTACGAAGTTTTTAAAGCTTGCGCCAATGTCTTTAATAGCGTTTTTCGAGCGCACCGTACTGCCGGCAACTACGCCGTACTGCTCGGTAATTTGCATATTGGGTATGTATTCTATGTTGGTAACAATCACTTTAATTTGTTCTCCTGAGGGAAAGTTAACTAGTAATAATATGCTAGCAAAAATTGACACGTTTTCCCCAAAAGTGTAACATGGTCTAGTATGATTGCATATTCTTAAAAATGGGGCGGTAAAATGACGAAACTTAAATATAACACCGATAACAGAACTGTTTTAACCTTAGACGCCGGCGGCACCAATTTGGTTTTTAACGCGGTACGCGCCAATAAAGAAGTTACCCAAAGCATAGCCCTGCCCACGCAAGCCGATAATCTGGATAAATGCCTGGCCAATATTGTAAAAGGGTTTGAAGAGGCTGCCAAAAAATCCGGGCGCAAGCCCTCCGCGATAAGTTTTGCCTTCCCCGGCCCCGCAGACTATGTTAACGGCGTTATAGGCGATTTGCCTAACTTACCCGCTTTCAGGGGCGGCATTGCCCTCGGGCCTTATTTAAAGAAAAAATTTGGCCTGCCGGTGTTTATAAATAACGACGGGGATTTGTTTGCCTACGGCGAAGGCGCCGCCGGCCTGCTGCCGGAGGTTAATAATAATCTCGCAAAAATTAAAAGCCCCGCGCGCTACAAAAACCTATTTGGCTTTACTTTGGGCACCGGCACCGGCGGCGGCCTTGTGACAAATAACGAATTGTTTATGGGCGATAACGGCGCCGCTGCGGAGGTGTGGGTTATCCGCAATAAAAAATACCCCAACGCTTTTGCCGAAGAAGGCGCCTCTATCCGCGCGGTAAAACGCGCTTACCGCCTGCTTTCCGGCGACAAAAGCGAGCTGAGCCCTAAAGATATAAGCGACATCGCCGAAGGCTTAAAGCAGGGCGACCAAAAAGCCGCCCGGGCCGCCTACGCCGAGCTGGGCGAAATTTTGGGCGATTTGATTGCAAACGTTTCCACAATCATTGACGGGCTGGTGGTTTTAGGCGGCGGGCTGGCGGCGGCGCATAAGCATTTTATGCCTTCGGCCATAAAGGTTTTAAACGGCGCAATAGAACGCTACGACAACGGCGGCAGCGTGCCGCGCATGGAATCTAAAGCCTATAACCTGCAAGACCCTAAGCAGGCAGAGGCTTTTTATAAGGGCGGCTCCACGCTGGTTAAGATACCGCATTCAAACAGGGACGCCGTGTATAATAAAGACA
>JAISVV010000157.1 GCA_031271365.1 Elusimicrobiota bacterium
CGCAAAAGGCCGTGCAAAACGCCGCTGCGTTCGTATCTATATACGGTGCCCAGCTCGGCAAGGCGCAGCGGTAAATCGCGGTAGCTTCTAAGCTGCGACTGGTAAACAGCGATATGGAAAGGGCAGTTCATCGGTTTCAGCTGGTATTCCTGCTCGTCCACTTCTATGGGGCTGAACATATTTTCTTTGTAAAAATCAGCGTGGCCGCTTTTTTGCCACAGGTGCAGGCGGGCTATATGCGGCGTAAAAATGATGTCGTAGCCGCGCTTAATATTTTCGTTTCTAATCCAGTCTTCCACGATTTTGCGCAGCGCGCCGCCCTTGGGGTGCCACAGGATAAGGCCGGGGCCTATATCGTCGTTAATGCTGAAAAGTTGCAGCTCCGCGCCCAGTTTGCGGTGGTCGCGCTTGGCGGCTTCTTCCTGCTGTTTTATATAGGCGTTAAGCTCGTCTTTGCTGTCAAAGGCAAGGCCGTAGATGCGCTGCAGCTGGGGGCGTTTTTCGTCGCCGCGCCAGTACGCGCCGGCAACGTGGGTTAACTTAAAATTGTTGATAAGGCCGGTGTGTTCTATGTGCGGGCCGCGGCAGAGGTCGCTAAAATCGCCGTTGGCGTACACGGAGATTTGCTCGCCGGCGGGCAAGTCGTCGATAAGTTCCAGTTTAAAAATTTCGCCGCGGTCTTTAAAAAATTTTACGGCTTCTTCCCTGGTCAGATTTTTGCAGACAAACGGGCGGCGCGCCTTGATAATTTCTTTCATCTTGGCTTCTATGGTTTTAAGGTCTTCGGGGGTAAATTTATGGTCTGATAAAAAATCGTAATAGAACCCGTTGTCTATGGCGGGGCCGATGCCCAGCTTCGCGCCCGGGAAAAGCGCCTGCACCGCCTCGGCCATGATGTGGGAGAGAGAATGACGTTTTATTTCTAAATTTTGCATATAGAGTACCTCGTAAAAATGTATAATTATTTTATCATTTTTAAAGATTTAATGCCCGTCATCGCGCGCCTTTATACGCCGTCATTGCGAGGAGTGAAGCGCCGCGGCAGTCTCATGCCGTTAGGTAAAAAACCTTATGAGATTGCCACGCTTTCGGCTCGCAATAACGGCGCAAAAACCCGGCAATGACGGCGCTAAATAAAGAGGCTCCTATGCTTAACTTCGTCAAAAAATATCTATCGCTTTTTAAACAGGAATTTTGGGTCTACACCGCTTTGGCTTTGCCGGGCCTTATAATGTATTTTATCGGCGTGGCGCAGCTTGGCGCGGCCGACCGGATTACCCTTACCGCCGGCGCGCTTGTAAAATACGCCAACGAGTTTTTAACCATAGCCGCGCTTTTTTGCCTGCTGCATTTTTTGGGCTTCAAAAAAAGATGGTTTTTTGCTTTGGCTCTCTTTTTCTATTACCTTACCGTAAGCGCCGATATCGCGCTGCTTATTTACTTTAAAGAACGCTTTGGCCTTAAGTACGCCGGCACGCTTTTTGGCGGGCAGTACGCTTTCCTTTTAGATATAAGGCTTATTTTATATTTGACGTTTTTATATTTTTACCCTTACTTTGTCGTGCGCCGCGCGTGGGCCCACCGCTCCAGCCGCCACGCCAGCGCAAAAAAAATCGCCGCGGCGGCGGTGCTTATGCTGCTTTTGGCCTTAATTTCGCCGCTGCGCTTTGTGCGCACGCCAAACACTTTTTACGCGCGCGCCTTAATGCAAACTACTTTAATTGAAATAGTTACCGACGCGTTTATTAAAAAACCGCCCTATACGCATTATACGCAGCTGCCCGCCGGGCTGGAGGCCCTGGCCCAAAAATACAATCTCTTTGCGCCGACGGATTTTGTCAACGCGCATAATTACGAGCGCATTATACTTTTAACCGGCGAGGCTGTGTCCAACAAGTTTTTAAACTCTTTCAACGCCTCCATACCTCCCGAGGCAAGTTATGTTTTAGACGACGCCGCGCAAAACTACCCCTTTGCTTCTTTGCGCTACTCCGCATTATCCACTTTATACGGGCTGAGCGTAATTTTCTCCGGCCATCCTAACGCGGAGCTTATGTATAAAAACGATTTCCCCCTCTCTTTCGTAAAAGTGCTGCGCGACGGCGGCTTTAAAACCGCTTTCATACGCGGCGCGGACGAAGAGTATATGGACGAGCATATAATCTTTAAATCCGCCGGCTTTGAAGAGGTTTACGGCGCGCGCTATTTTACGCGCAGCCCGCAATATTCAAACTCCGTAGCCTGGTGGGGCCTTACGGACAGGAAGTTATTTGAGTTCGCGATAGACTATCTTAAAGAAAACAAAGACAAAAAAGTATTTATCAATATACTTAACGTGGACACGCACGTGCCCTCGGGCCGCAGGGATTATCCGGGCCAGGATTACCCCCCCCTTGCGGAAGAAAGCGGCCAGCCGCGCAAAGTAAAAAAACTTTACGGCCGCCAAAACATGGCGCGCGCGTTTTACCGCTTTAATTACGACTTGGGCCTGTTTATCGACGCCTTGAGGGAAGAAGGCTTATTTGACGATAAAACGCTTTTAATTTTAACCGGCGACCACCCGTTTTTCGCCAATATGGACACGGCCTCTTTATTTAAAAACTACCGCCCCGTGTATGACGAGGTCCCCTTCGCCCTTATTACCGCCAAAACGCCGGCTGAGCCGGTGGCCACGGGCGTCTTTAAATCGCAGCAGGATATCGCGCCTACGATACTCGGCCTTGCCGGCTTTAAAACCCCGCGCGGAATGTTTGGCCGCAGCATCTTTGAACCCGGCCCCCGCACATTGTTTTACATGAAGAATAATTACGCCGTGATAGAAAACCAAACCGGCAGGCGCATGGTGCCCTTTAACACCACGCGCCCCGAAGAGGCGGATATTATAAAACTGCTTAACTCTACGCTGGAGTAAGCTGGGCCAAAAGGCTCAGGCGCATATGGGCCCTAAAACCCTTGTAAAAAGGCGGACATTAGTATAGAATTGAACTATAATTCTTAAATTACGGAGGTCGCATCCTATGAAAAAGAGAGCCATAAGACCTGTATACGTAGTAATCGCCTAACAGTTTACAAAAAATCTCCCAAACTTTTGTTTGGGAGATTTTTAATATATATACCACGGAAAGTTAACCTTTATGAAAACAAAATACCAGCTTTTAGAAACCGCGCTTGAAGTTACCTTAGCCTGCAATATGCGCTGCCTGCACTGCGGCTCTGCCGCCGACGGCAATAACCGCAAAGACGCGCTTAGCTTTGACCAGTGGCGCAAGGTGATAGAAGATTTAAATAAACTTGGCGTGCGCGGGATAACCCTTTCCGGCGGGGAGCCGTTTTTATACCCCAAATGGCGCGAACTTTTGCAGTTTATACACAAAACCAACCCCGGCATCGCTAAGATGATGATAAGCAACGCCTATAATATAACGGAAGAGGATGTAAAATTCCTTAAAAGTATCAACATAAACCACATAGGCATAAGCACCGACGGCACCGAGGAAACGCACGATTATATAAGGCAAACGCCCGGCTCTTTTAAAAAAAGCAATCAGGTAATGGACTGGTGCGATAAACACGGCGTAAAATACGCCGTGGTAACATCAGTAAACAAACACAATTACCCGATACGCGAGCAAATTTTGCAATGGGTTTTAAGCCGCAAACCAGCCGTTTGGCAGGTGCAGGTGGTAAACTCTTTCGGCCGCGCCGGGCAGATGAAAGACTCCATGATTATCACCCACGCGCAGTATAACCGGCTTTGCGACGACGTTTTAAAATGGCGCAATCAATACGCCGGCAAAGTGCGCATAGAAAGCGCCGACAGCATGGGTTACTGCCACCCCGTCACCGACGCGCTTTTGGGCGCGGGGTTTGAGTGGCAGGGCTGCAATGCCGGCATACACGTGCTGGGCATTGAAGCCAACGGCAATGTTAAAGGCTGCCTTAGCCTGCAGGACGCCGCCTTCTCGGCCGGTAATGTTAAAGAAACAAATCTTATCGATATCTGGAACGATGATGCCCGCTTCCCCTACACGCGCGGGTACGACGCCTCTAAAATGGAAGGCGCCTGCAAAAACTGCAAAAGCGCCGGGCAATGCAAGGCCGGGTGTTTGGGCATGGCTTATTCTTTACACGGCGGCATACATCAAAATTCTTATTGCTACTCGGCAATAGAAAAAGCGCAAAAATGCGGCAAATAACGCAGGATATTTTAATAAACCTCCTGGCGCTGGAAAAAGGCTTTTTAGACTACGAGTTTTACCACTGCTTTCTTGGCGATAAAAGCCTGCTTAAAGCGGCCGCGCGCATAAACTTTGACGACGCTTATCTTTTTTTAAAAAACACTGCGTCGGATATAGACAACCTTGACATTGAAGACGCCTTCCCCTGCTACCGCAAAACTTATATAAAGGATTTGCTTGCCTGCGCGCTTGCCCAGGCGGATAAATTTGTCTATAAACGCAAAATACCTTTTACAAAGCTGGAGGAGGCTTTAACCTCTTCCAAAATACTGCCGCCTTTTAATATCCGGCGCGAGTTTGCCCTTGCGGATAAAAAAATCTCCGCGCTGGCCGGCTGCACGATTGAAGAATTAAGAAAGCGGCCCGCGCCGCTTTTAAACGGGTTTAAAGAGATAAAAAAATACGCGCGCAATATATTAGAAGACAACCTGCAGGCCGCGCTTGGATACGCGCCGCTTTTTAAGCAGTTTAACCTTAAAGAGATAATAAATAAAATGCAGGTGCGCATAGTTAACCGCGCGCCAAACGGCGCGCCCTGTTTTTTTAAATACTAAGGCGCAGGCCGCGCCACCATGGGCCTTGCGCAAACCAAAAACGTCCGGACGGATTTTTTAA
>JAISVV010000182.1 GCA_031271365.1 Elusimicrobiota bacterium
AAATATACACTTTTTGCTCTCGCCCGCGTAAGCGGTGCCGATAATTAAAACCACGCGTTTTTTGAAGTTTAAGACTATGGCGGTTTCGCTGGCGGTGCCGTCGGTTTTAGGGTCGGCGTTTAAACCGGGCAGATAGATTACGGAAAAGCTGGGTTTAACGCTTGCGACCTCTGCCGGGGCGGGTTCTATGAACATATTTTTGGCAAAGTGGTTGTGCCAGGCAAACTCGTTAACCACGCGCACGGGCATGGCGGAGTTTTTATCCGCGCCTACATAAGCGTCGCGCACGAATAAATCTTTATCCTTGGCATAGGCTTGGGCTTTGGCGAAAAGTTTATCAAAATTTTCTTCGCTTATGCCTTTATTGCCTTTGTGCCACCAGATTTTATCCTTAACATCGGGCGTTTGCACAAAAAACCTGTCATTTGGCGAGCGGCCGGTGTGCTTGCCCGTGTTTACGCTAAACGCGCCGCCCCGGGTTAGGCTGCCCTCCCCCCTTTTTAGGGCTTCTTCGTAAAGCTGCTCGGCGGTTAAGTTCCAGTATATGGTTTTGGTTGTGCTAATGCCGGTAACTTCTTCCAGGCCGTATTGGCTTTCAAACGCTTTGGGGTTTATTGCTTTCATGGTTTACCAATCCTTATGTATAAGGGTATCGCCGATTTTAAGCGGCTCTTTGGCGTCTTTATCCAGCGCCCAGACTATGCGGCGCATGCCTTCTAAAATATTTTCTTTGCCGGCGCAGTAGCTTATCCTTAAATAGCCCTCCAGCCCGAAAGACACGCCCGGCACGGTGGCTACCATCACCTTATCCAGTAAAAATGTGGAAAGCGCTATAGAATCCTTATTATACGCGCTGAAATCAACAAAGGAGTAAAAAGTGCCCTTAGGCTCGGTTACGCCGATGTTTTTAATCTTTTTATACTCGGCCATAAGCGCGTTTTTATTGTCTTGCAGTGTTGAAACCAGCTCCGTTATGCAGTCCTGCGGGCCGGTCAGGGCGCCTAAGGCGCCGGCTTCGGTGACGTCGCTGTTGCAGCTGGTGGTTTGGGCCTGCATGCGGCCCATGGCCGCGATAATTGTTTTGTTGGTGGAAACGGCCCAGCCTATGCGCAGGCCCGTTAAGCCGTATACCTTTGAAACGCCGTTAATGGCCACTATATTATCTGCGTTTTTGGCGTATTTAAAGGGGCTTGGCGTTTTTATGCCGCCGAAGACTAACTGGTGGTAGATATCGTCCGTCATAAGCCAAATGCCTTTTTGCTCGCAAAATTCCACCAGTTTTTTTACAAAATCCTCGCCGTAGACCACGCCGGCGGGGTTGCCGGGGTTATTAAACATTATGGCTTTGGTTTTGGGGGTTACGGCGGCGGCGATTTCTTCAAAGCTGACCTCTATGCCTTTGGCGGGTTTTACGGGCACGGGTTTGCCGCCGACAAGCGTTATCATGTCGGGGTAGCTTACCCAGTAGGGCACGGGGAAGATAACCTCGTCGCCGGGGTTAACGGCGCAGAGTAAAAAGTTGTAAATAGCCTGCTTTGCGCCCGTGGAAACAATAACGTTTGCAGGCGCAACCTCTTTGCCGTAGGCGCGCAGCGTGTAATCGCAGACGGCCTTTTTAAGCTCGGGCCCGCCGGTGGTAGGCGAGTATTTAATCTTACGGGTTTGTACTTTTTTTATAATGGCTTCCACCGCGCTTAAAGGCGCGGGCGTTTCCGGCTCGCCGCCGCCCAGGTGCACTATAGGCAGGCCTTGTTTTTTTAAGGCCGCGGTTTTTGCGTTTAAATTTAACGTGGGGGACTCGCCTATGAGCCCTGAGAGATTGCTGAGTTTCATTTTAAAGTTACCTTCCGGTGATATTATTAAGCCTGCGGGCAGGCCCTACTGCGGTTAAAGCTATTATACATATAAAAGGCGATATGCGCCAGCCCGTTATAGGCCCATCAAAAACGGGCAATCGGGGGCTGGCCCCGATTGTCCGTTTTTAGCTTTTAATTTGGTCAGTACGCCAGTTCCAGTATTTTTAAAATGTCGCCCTGGGTTAGTTTTTTAAAAAAGCCCTGCGAGCCGTATTTGTGGCCGTGTTCGGCCATAAAAGCGAAATCGGCCTTTTTTACGCCTATTTCGCTAAGGCGCGCGGGCAGGCCGAGGGATTTAAAAAACTGCTCCGTGCGCTCTATTGCTTTGAGGGCAAGTTCTTCCGGGTTTCTTACGGCGTCCGAGAGGCCCCATACGTTTACGGCAAACTGGGCAAAGATAAGCGGGTCTTCTTTATAAACATATCTCATCCACGCGGGGAAGATGATAGCCAAACCCGCGCCGTGGGCGACATCGTACAGCGCGCTTACGGCGTGTTCTATGGCGTGGGGGGCCCAGTCTTCCTGACGGCCCATGCCCAAAAGGCCGTTGTGCGCTATGTAGCCGCTAAACATAATTTCGGCCCAGGCGTCGTAATTTTTAAAATCTTTCAGCAGCTTTGGCGCGTTGTTGATAATGGTTTTAAGCGCGCCTTCGCAAAATTTATCGGTAAGCTCGGTATTGGGGGTGCGGGTAAAGTAGCGCTCAAACAAATGCGCCATCATATCGCAGACGCCGTTGGCCATTTGTTCTTTGGGCAAAGTGTAGCAAAGCTCGGGGTTTAAAATGCTGAAGACGGGACGGTTGTACATAGTGCGGTAGCCGGCTTTTACTTTGGTTTCTTCGTTGGTAACAACGCTGTTGCCGCTGGCTTCGCTGCCGGCGGCGGGGATAGTTAAAACCGTGGCGACGGGCAAAGCTTTATCCGTTTGGGCTTTGCCTAAAAACAAATCCCACACGTCGCCTTTAAAATCCACGCCTACGGCTATGGCTTTGGCGCTGTCTATAACGCTGCCGCCGCCCACGGCCAGGATAAAGCGTATATTTTCCCTGCGGCAAAGCTCTATGCCTTTGTAGACAAGCGAAAGTTTGGGGTTGGGGCTTACGCCGCCAAGCTCCATAAACTCCACGCCGGCTTCTTTTAAAGAAGCCGCAACCGCGTCGTATAGGCCCGATTTTTTAACGCTGCCGCCGCCATAGTGCAGCAAAATTTTTGAGGCGTATTTTTTAACCCACGCTCCGGTAAGTTTTTGCGTGTCGCGGCCAAAAATTATGCGGGTCGGGCTGTAAAATTCAAAATTATTCATAATACTCTCCTGAAGATTGTTTACATAAGATTTTAACATAAAACGCGGGGTGAAAAAATAAAAAGCCGCCTTTTATAAGGCGGCTTTTTATTTTTAATTCGAAGGCTTTTATTTAAGGCTTAAGGTGGACATTATTTTTAGGGGAAGTTCGGTGTCATGATAAACGCCGTTGTAGCCCGAAGGTTTTTTGCCCGTAACCATAACTATAAGCGGCGTGGAAGTATGGCTGCCCGTAGCCCAGACGATGCTTTCCTTTTGCTCTATGGCTTTTTTAATTTGCTTAATGTCGCTTTTATGGCTTGCCACAAAATCCGCGTCAATTTCCCGGCCGAGGCCTTCGCTTAAAATTTGCGCCAGTTTTTGGGCCGTTTTCTCTTTTTCGGGCAAACTTTCGTAGGCTTTGCCCATATTTACCCAAGATATCTTTTGATTGTACAGCCTGTCCAAGGTTTCAAAAGAAGCGTAGTAGTTTTTCTCGTGCACGGCCTGCGGGGCGTCGCCTTC
>JAISVV010000184.1 GCA_031271365.1 Elusimicrobiota bacterium
TTATTTATTTTTGCCAAATCGCGCTTATTTTGTTTAGAGAGCGCAAAGTTTGGATAATATCGGCCATACAAGCGTTTTTTTGCTTTTACGCGTACGAGGATTTTACCTTTACGCCGATAACAAATATGCTGCGCGGCATAATTTTATTTTTTGCCCCAAATATGGAATTTGGCTGGCGGCAGTTTATGGAAACTTCCATAGTATCCTTGTTGTTTAGTTTGGAACTGCTTAAAACCTATCTGCTCTACGCGCTTACGGACCCGTTGTATAAAACAAAACCAAAGGCCGCGGCCGCCGTAAAAGAATAGTTATTTATAATTTTCTTCCACTTTTGCTTTAAATTCCGTGAAAGCGCCGGCTTTTATCGCTTCTGTGGCGCGCTCCATCAGGCGGGTTAGAAAGCGGATGTTGTGTATGGAGAGCAGGCGGTGGCTGGTAAGCTCTCCGGCCCTGAATAGGTGCGACAGATACGCCCGCGTGTAACGCTTGCAGACAAAGCAGTCGCACTCGTCGTCAAGGGGGATTTGTTCTTCTCTGTGCTTTACGTTTTTGATGTTAAATTTGCCTTTGCTTGTCATTACCTGGCCGTTGCGCGCTACGCGCGTTGGCCACACGCAGTCAAACATATCAACGCCGCGCTCTACGCAGTCTAAAATTTCCTGCGGGGTGCCAAGGCCCATTAAATAGCGCGGTTTTTCTTCGGGTAAATGGGGGATTGTGTGCTGCAAAGCCAGGTTCATTTCCTCGCGCGTTTCGCCTACGCTTAAGCCGCCTATGCAGAATCCGTGCACGGGCAGGGTGGCCATGTCTTTGGCGGCGTCTTCGCGCAAATCGGGATAGATTGCGCCTTGTATTATGCCAAATAAAAGCGAGTGCGGCACTTTAAAGCCGTCTTCGATTTGCGCTATTGCCTGCGGCGTTACGGCGTGGTATTTTGCAGCCGCGCGGCGCGCCCAGCGTTTGGTAATTTCCAGCGCGCGGCGGGCGTCGGCGTGTTTGGCGTTTGCGGGTATAAGCACGTCTAAACAAGTCCAGATATCAGAACCGATAGCCGCCTCGTACTCTATAACATTTTCCGGCGTAAAGAAGTGCTTGCTGCCGTCGTGATGGCTTTTAAACCAAACGCCGTCTTCGGTAATTTTGCGCAAGTGCGAAAGGCTGTGCACCTGAAACCCGCCCGAGTCCGTCAAAATACTGCCGTCCCAATTCATAAATTTATGCAGGCCGCCCATCTTTTTTAAAAACTCCGCGCCCGGGCGCAAATACAGGTGGTAGGTGTTGGAAAGCAGGCACTGCGCTTTGACGTGTTTTAAATCTTCTTCGTTTAACGCTTTAACGCTGGCCTGCGTGGCCACGGGCATAAAGACGGGCGTTTGCACCACGCCGTGTTTGGTGTAGAGCAGGCCCGCGCGGGCCTTGCTTTTGCCGTCGCGGGCGGTTACTTTAAAGGGGGGGATAATTTTTGTCATAATATTTATAATCCTATTATTTAATAATGCCGTCATTGCGAGGAGCCGCGGGCGACGCGGCAATCCAGGTTATAAAGTGTTTTTACCTTGTTTCGCTTATGGCACCGGTTTTACCCGGATTGCCGCGTTTCGTTCGCAATGACGGCGGCGCTTTATAAAATTAACATTGCGTCTCCAAAAGAATAAAAGCGGTAGTTTTGCTCCACTGCGCTTTTGTAGGCCTTGTAGATAAAATCCTCGCCGGCAAACGCGCTTGCAAGGCACAAAGGCGTGCTGTCGGGGAAGTGGAAGTTGGTTATAAGCGCGTCAACTATTTTAAATTTGTAATCGCCGTGGATAAACAAATCCGTCCACTTTTGGCCGGGTTGCAATTTTCCGTTTGCGTCGGCAAAACTTTCCAGCGTGCGGGTGCTGGTTGTGCCCACCGATATCACGCGGCCTTTTGTATTGTTGATAACGGCTGCCGCCCGCCCGGAAATTTCGGCCAGTTCGGCTAACATTACGTGCTCTGCAGGCTTGCCGCGAAGCGGCTTAAAAGTGCCCCAGCCAACGTGCAGCGTTATGTAAACCACGTTTACGCCCATTGCTTTTATTTGCGCCAAAAGCGGTTCTGTAAAGTGAAAGCCGGCCGTCGGCGCGGCTATGGAGCCTTCTATATCCGCGTAGACGGTTTGGTACTTTTCTTTATCGTGCGCAATGGCTTTGGGCAGGCCGGCGTGCGCGCGGGCCTTTTCTATATAAGGCGGCAGCGGCATTTGGCCGTATTTGCGCGCGTAGGGCAAAATGTCGGCACGGTTAAATTTTATTACGGCTTCCATCGCCGGCGTGTTGCCTGTAACCTGCGCTTCAAGGCCGTCTTCAAAATAAAGTTTTTGGCCGGGTTTATACTCGCGCGTTAAAGCGGCCCAGCTGTATTTATCTTCCAACTGGCGCACAAGCAAAAGCTCTGCTTTGCCGCCGGTTTCCTTGCGCGCAAATATCTTTGCGGGGAATACTTTTGAATTGTTTATAACAATGGTGTCGCCCGCTTTTAAAAACTGCGGCAAATCGCGGAAGATTTTATTTTGTATGCCGCCATCGGCGCGGTTTAAAACCATAAGGCGGCTTGTGTCGCGCGGGTCGGCCGGGTTTTTGGCGATTAGATTATCGACGTTAAATTGTTTAAAGCGTTCAAAGGCCATGTTACTCTTTAAGCAGCTTATTGTAGATAAGGATAATTTTATCGCCGTATTTAGGGTCGGCGGCCCATTTGCCGGCTAAATCGTGCCAGGTTTTGGCTGCTGCGGCCAGTTTGGGGTTGCCCGCTACCATATTAAAGCGCGGGTCTACAATTTTTGTTGAGGGCAACTCTTTAGAGGCATAGGCCTTCAAATGCTGCACTTGCGCGCGCACGCCGGTGCGAACGTCTTTAAAACTTACCCCGCTTGCCCCGCCGCCAACCGCGCCTATGCCGGAGAAGTTGTTTTGCTTGATATTGACATCCCCGCCGAATTTAAAATAATTGGTTTCCAGCAGCGATTGGGCAAAAGTTAAATCCGGTCTGATGCCTTCGCGCGCGGCTTCTTCGTAGTAAATTTTTACAAGTTCGCCGTAGCCGGCTTTAACTTTTAAGTTCGGGTTATTTTTCTTTAAAAAAGCTATACATTGTTGCTGCGTGGCCACCGCCCTGCCCATAATAGGCTGGCTGGTTGCTTGTTTGGCTGCGGGCGCGGCGTCGGCTTGCGCGGCGGTTTTTAAGTTTACCGCGCCGCTGCAGGCGCAAAATAAAAAAGCAAAGGTTAGTATAAATATATTGCGCATAGTTAAAATAATCCTTTATTAGTTTTTTTGCCAAGATGCTCGTAGGCTTTGGCCGTGGCCACGCGCCCGCGCGGCGTGCGCGTGATAAAGCCGGCTTTTATAAGGTATGGCTCTATGGCGTCGGTTAAGGTATCGGCCTCTTGCGATATGGCAATTGCAAGGTTTTCCATGCCGACGGGGCCGCCGTCAAATTTATCTATCAGCGCGCTTAAAAGCTGCTTATCAACGCTGTCTAGGCCTTCTTTATCAATATCCAAAGCGTCCATGGCCAGCACGGCGATATCGTAGTCTATAACGCCCGTGCCTTTAACCTGCGCAAAATCGCGCGCGCGGCGCAAAAGCCTGTTGGCAATGCGCGGCGTGCCGCGGGAGCGGCGGGCAATCTCTTCCAGCCCGTTTCTTTGCGCGGCTATGTTCAGCAGCCGGGCGGAGCGTTCTAAAATATCGGTAATTTCTTTAACCTCGTAAAAGCCTAGGTTGAAAACTATGCCAAAGCGGTCTTTAAGCGGCCCCGTTAAAAGCCCCGTGCGCGTGGTTGCGCCCACTAAAGTAAACTTGGGCACCGCCAGTTTTAACGTAGTGCTGCCCGCGCCTTTGCCCGTGTTTATAAAGAAGGTAAAATCTTCCATGGCGGGGTACAGGGCCTCCTCCACGGCGGGGTTAAGGCGGTGGATTTCGTCTATAAAAAGGATATCGCCCGCGTTAAGCTCCGTGGTAAGCATGGCGGCCAGGTCGCCTGGGCGGGCTAAAACCGGGCCGGAAGTCATTTTGATATTTACGCCCATCTCGTGCGCTAAAATATTGGATAAAGTGGTTTTGCCAAGCCCGGGGGGGGAGTAGAATAAACAATGGTCCAGCGCTTCGCCGCGCGCTTTGGCGGCGGCTATGAAAATTTTTAAATTGTCTTTAAGCGTGTCCTGCCCCACAAATTCGGCCAGCGTGGCGGGGCGCAGGGCGTGTTCGGCGGCGGATTTTTCTTCCGGCGTGGGGGCGGGGTTAAAGTATTCGTTGGCGGCGGTCATTTTTTAAGTATCCTTAGGGCGGCTTTGATATTGTCTTCCACTTTGGCGTGGG
>JAISVV010000005.1 GCA_031271365.1 Elusimicrobiota bacterium
ATAAAAAACTGCTTACAAAAAATATAATGAACTCGGCTAAAATACTGGCCTCCCGCGCGGCCGACGCGCGCATGGACGGCATTGCAATACCCGTCATGAGCAGCGGCGAGAGCGGCAACCAGGGCATTATGGCCATTTTGGTGCCCTACCACATCGGCAAACAAATGAAAGTGAAGGAAGAAACCATTTTAAAAAGCATCGCCCTCTCGCACCTTTTAAACGGCTACGTTAAGTGCTACACCGGCGAGCTGGCCCCCATTTGCGGCTGCGCCATTGCAGCCGGCGTGGGCGCAAGCGCGGCGATAGTTTACCAGCAAAAAGGCGCGGACGTTAAGGCAATTACGCTTGCCGTAAACAATATTATCAGCGATATCGGCGGCATGCTGTGCGACGGCGCAAAAAGCGGCTGCGCGCTGAAAGTTGTAAGTTCCGTAGACAGCGCTTTGCGCGCGGCGTTTATGGGCATAAATCGCTACGGCATTACGGAAGTGGAAGGCTTTGTAGGCAAAACCGCGGAGGAAACTATACAAAACCTAAGCAAAATCTCTAAAATCGGCATGGCGTCGGTAGACAGCACCATAGTTGGCATTATGCAGGAGAAAGGCCGCAGATGAACGTAGCGATAGTTTTAGTTAAACCGCGCAACCCGCAAAATATCGGCGCGGCCGCGCGGGCGATGGCCAACTTCGGCCTTAGCGATTTGCGCGTGGTAGCCCCCTATAAGCCCGTGTGGGAGGAGGTTTTATCCGCCCCCGGCGCGGAAGATATACTTAAAAACGCCAAAATTTTTGACACGCTGCAAGCCGCTTTGGCCGACGCGCATTTCGTGCTGGCAACAACCGCCCTGAAAAACCGCCGACTAAGGCAAAAAATAGTTTACCTTGATAATTTAAACCAAGAGCTGGCAGCCCGCGCCGGCGAAAACATTGCCCTTATCTTCGGGCAGGAAAAGCGTGGCCTTACCAACGGGGAAATAGCCCTGGCAAACGCCGTTTTAAACATACCCGCAAACGTAAAAACGCCGTCAATAAACTTAGCGCAGGCCGTAATTTTATGCTGCTGGGAACTTGGCAAAACCCAAGCCCCGCGCCTTAAAAAATACCAACTGCCCAAAAAGCCCACTTTTAAAGAGTTGGAAGTTGTCGACGCCGCCTTAAAACATCTGGCCGCCGTCATGGATTTGCCGCTGCCCTTAAAAACCAAAGTAAAACAAGGCCGCATAAAAGAAGCCCTGAACAACGCCGGCCTGAACAAAGAGGATTTATTTTTTATAAACGCCGTTGCCCAACGGCTGGCTGCAAAACTTAAAAAATAATATTATTGAGATTATGAGACACCTTTTAACTTTTACCATTTTAATTTCACTTTGCCTAAGCGCAAACGCGCAGGAAGAAGCCGCCGCGCCGCAGGAAAGCGGGTTGCAGAAACCCTCCGTCCTGGAAATTGCCGCGCCCGCGCCCCCGCAAGAAGAACCGCCGCCTTTAATAATAGAAGAAGCCCCGCCGCCGCTAATAACGGCCACCGCGCCAATAACCGCCCCCGCCGCGCCGCAAAAAGCCCCGCCGCCCAAAAACAACTGGCCGCGCCTTGCCTACGGCGCGTTGTACACAGCCGCTTTGGCCGCCGCGGTGCTGCTTTTGGCAAAGCGCGGGTAATTATGTTAGAATACTAATAGATTTTTACTTCCACAACCGAGGTCTTTATGTCCTACAACATTTTAGTGATAAACCCGGGCTCCACCTCCGATGATATCGGATACTACAGAGGCCCGGCCGCCGTCTTTGAAGATAAAATAGATTATACCGCCAAAGAACTGGCCCCCTTTGAAGGCAAAAACGTAACCGAAATGGCGCCCTTGAAAGAGAAGATGATACTTTCCTACCTGGCCGGCCATAATGTCGATTTAAAGGAAATTAACGTCGTTATAGGCCGCGGCGGGCTTTTAAAGCCCATAGAAGGCGGCGCTTACCGCATTAACGATTTAATGCTTAAGGATTTAAAAGAGGGCGCGCGCGGCATACACGCTTCTAACCTGGGCGGCATTTTGGCGCACGCAATAGCGCAAAAAGCCGGCTGCGTAAGTTTTATAAGCGACGCCGTGGTGGTTGACGAGCTGCAGCCCTTAGCCCGCTACAGCGGCATGCCGCAGCTGCCGCGCATATCTATTTTCCATGCGCTTAACCAGCGCAGGGTTGCTTTCCACACCGCGCAAAAGCTGGGCAAAGCGTACGAAAAATGCAATTTTATAGTGCTGCACGCCGGCGGCGGCATAAGCATAGGCGCGCACAAGCAAGGCCGCGTGGTGGACGTTAATAACGCCTTAAACGGCGAAGGCCCCCTGACCCCCCAGCGCAGCGGCACTTTGCCCGCGCAGGCTTTGGCCGATATGTGCTTTAGCGGCAAATACACGCCCGCGCAAATAAGCCTTAAAATAAAAGGCAAAGGCGGCGTGTACGCCTATGCGGGCACGCACAACTTAAAAGCGCTTTCGCACTTTATAGACACCGGCGAAAAGACGGACGACGCTATAGCCTGCGCCCGACATCAAGCCAAAGATATCCGCGACGCGATGATATACCAAATCTCTAAATACTTAGGCTATTTTGCCGCCGTTTTACAAGGCGAAATAGACGCCGTTATCCTAACCGGCGGCCTTATGGGCAACGAGTATATAAGAGAGCAGGTTAAACAAAAAGCCGCGTGGCTTAAAGCGCCCGTCTACGTCTACCCCGGCAGCGACGAAAAGGCCGCCCTGCGCGAAGCCGCGCAGCGCGCTTTGGACAACCCCTCTACAATAAAAGAATATAAGTAGTAAAAATAAACAGGAGATAATAAAAAATGAAATTCAACAGCTTCCCGCAGCTTATAGATTTAGTTAAAGGCCAGCCCAACCGCGTGGTGGTGCCCGGCGCCAATAACGAAGAGGCCTTAACCGCCATCAAAATGGCCGACGAAAAGGGCCTTATATCCAAAGGCATTTTAATAGGCGACGAGCCGCTTATCAAAAGCATGATGAAAAACGTGGGCCTTAAAGAAGATAAATTTGAATTTATCCAATGCACCGACGTGGCCGAAATGTGCCAGATAGCCGCGCGCGCCATCTACGAAGGCAAAGGCGACTTTTTGGTTAAAGGCTTGGTGGATACCAAATACTATATGAAAGCCGTTTTAAACAAAGAGTTCGGCTTTGTGCCCGAGGGCGCTTTATTGTCGCACTTTGTGCTTTTTAAAACCGATAAATACCCCAAAATGTTTGCCGTTACCGATTCTGCGGTGGTAATCGCCCCGACGCTGGAGCAAAAGGTAAAAATTATAGAAAACGCCGTCTCTATCCTTAGAAAGCTGGGCCTTGAAAAGCCTAAAGTAGCCATGGTCTGCCCGGTGGAAAAGGTTAACGATAAAATCCCCTCCACCTTGGACGCGCAGGCAATTGTGCAGATGAACAAAGAAGGCAAAATTAAAGACTGCGTGATAGAAGGCCCGTATGATTTATATATCTCGCTCTCCAAGCAGGCCGCCGAAGAAAAGGGTATAAAAGACGCCCTGGTAGCCGGCGACGCCGACCTTTTGGTGCTGCCCGATTTAGACGCCGGCAACCCGCTGTATAAAGCTATAGCTTTCTTCGGCGCGGGCGCGCAAGGCGCGGCTGTTTTGGCGGGCCCCAAAATACCCGTTATTTTACCCAGCAGGGCCGACCACCCCGATATCAAGATGAACTCAATAGCCCTCTGCTGCTACCTTAAAGATAAAAGATAAACTAAACGCTGTTTATTATGCAGTCATTGCGAGGCGAAGCCGCGGCAGTCTCATAAAAGCCGTTTTCCGTAATGTGTAAAAACATTAATGAGACTGCCGCGGGCCTGCGGCCCTCGCAATGACTGCGTAAAATAGCAATTTATGACGACGATAAAAAATATTTTTAAAAATAAACGCGCGCAAAACTGGCTGGTAAATTGTCTGATTTACCTGCCTTTGTGTTTGTTTATTTGTTTTATCGTCTTCTTCTTTGCGCGGCGGCAAATGCTTATCGGCGAAGCGCGGCGGAAAGAACAAAACGCCGTCTACTTTAAAAAGTACGAAGGCAATTTAAAGGGAATGCTTTTAACCTCTCTGCAAAACCACGGCTTAAGCAGGGAGCAGGCCTCGCTGATAACGACAAAATTAGACGGCGTTTTAAATATGCGCCGCCTTGCCCCGCGCGACAGATACCTTTTAACCCTCACCCCCGAGGGCGAGTTTAAAATGCTGGTGATAACAAAAGATTTTTCGCGCTACTATGTGGCGCAAAACGGCAGCGAACTTGTGGCCGGCATCATGGACATAAGCGTAAAAACGCGCGAGAAATTTGCCAAAGGCGGGATAGAAAGCTCTTTATTTGCCTCCATGGAAAAAGACGGCCTTAAGCCGGCTTTTATTATAGATTTTACGGATATCTTCTCCTGGGCGGTGGATTTTAACACCGAAACCCGCTCCGGCGATAAATACGCCGTCCTGTGGCGGGAAGATTACACCGCCGACAATCAAACTTTAAACGAAAGCGTCTTAGCCGCCTATTACGACGGCGGTTTTACCGGCAAAACCTACGCCATACGCTTTGAAGACGAGTTTTACGACCAAGACGGCAAATTTACCAAAAAGATGTTTTTAAAATCCCCCATCAGCGTGCGCGGGGCAAGGATAACGTCGCGCTTTACAAACTCGCGCCTGCACCCGGTTTTAAGGTACCGCCGGGCGCATTTGGGCATAGATTACGCCGCCCCCGGCGGCACGCCCGTGGAAAGCGTGGCGGACGGCACGATAATCTGGCGCGGCGTTAAAGGCGGTTTTGGCAATTACATGGAAGTGCGCCACCCCAACAATTTTGTAACCTGCTACGGCCACTTAAAAAGTTTTGCCAAAAACACCGCCGTGGGCTCTAAAATACGCCAGGGGCAAACCATAGCTTATGTGGGCAATACGGGCCTTTCCACGGGCCCGCATCTGGATTTCAGGCTGCGCCAGGGCGGTAAGTATATAGATTTTTTAAATAATAAAAACCGCAGTTCCGCCGCGCGCGAAATACCTAAAAATAAACGCGAGGAATTTAATAAAATAAAAGATAAATACATGGCGCTTTTAGAAGAGCATACCCAAACCACGACACCGGAGGAAGTTAAATGAAAAAGATTGTGCTTACCGGAGGGCCCGCCAGCGGCAAGACAACCGCGCTTTCCATATTAAAAGAAGAACACGGCACCGACATAGAAGTGGCCATAGAAGCGGCTACTTTGGTGTATGGCGGCGGCTTCCCGCGGCAAGACAGCA
>JAISVV010000044.1 GCA_031271365.1 Elusimicrobiota bacterium
TAAGGCCGTGGGTTACGGCAAAGCCGTTGTAATCCTTATAATTATGCGTTACGCTTAACGGGCGGATAACGCTGGCGTCGCCGGGGCCGTCGTGCTTGACGCCCTGCAGCGGCTTTACCACGCTGCCGCCTTGCACCTCGTGGTCGTACTGGCGGATAATGCTCTCGCGCGAGCAGGCGTTTAAATCGGCCAAACATTTATGCAGCAGCGCGCCGTGGTTTTTAGCCGGCATTTTGCTTGCTTTTAGTTTGGGGGCTTTCCATACCGCTTTGCGCGTTATGTTGGGCACGCCGCCGTGCAGGAAGCTGTTATCAAGCTCCACAATTTTATCTTTGCCGTGGCAGACTTCCAGTTTGTTGGTTTTGGTAAATTGGCCCAAAACGCAGTATTCGCAGTCTTCTGCTTTTAAAATTTTCTCTACGGCTTTTAGGTTTTTGGGCTGCACGCAGATTATCATGCGCTCCTGGCTTTCAGACACCCAAATCTCCCACGGCTGGATTTTGCTGTCTTTAAGCAGCGCGTTTTTAAGGTCCACCTTAACGCCCGTTTCGCTGCCCAGCTCGCCCACGGCGGAGGAAAACCCGCCCGCGCCGCAGTCGGTGCCCGCGCGGAAAAGTTTTTTATCGCGCAGCTTTAGCATGGCGTCTAAAACCTTTTTTTCGTTAATGGCGTGGCCTATTTGCACGGCCGAGGCTTCGCTCGCGTCCTCTATATTTGCGCTGGAAAATGTTGCGCCGTGCAGGCCGTCGCGGCCGGTGCGCCCGCCGATGGCTACAACCAAGTCGCCCGGGTAAACTTTTTTATCCACCGCCCAGGCGGGCATTATGCCTATGGTGCCGACAAAGACAAGCGGGTTTAGGGCGTAATTATCATCAAACCACACCGCGCCGGAGGCGGTGGGTATGCCAAGGCGGTTGCCGTAGTCGCGCACGCCTTCTATAACGCCGCGGATAATGCGCTTTGGCGCCAGCGCCGCGGGCGGCAGTTTTTTGTTAAAGTTTGGGTTTGCAAAGCAAAAGATATTGGTGTTTACAACCGGCTTTGCGCCAAGGCCCACGCCCAAAATATCGCGCACCACGCCGCCGACGCCCGTTTCCGCGCCGCCGTAAGGCTCCACGGCGCAGGGGTGGTTGTGGGTTTCGGCCTTAAAGGCAAGGGCCCATTTTTTATCCTGGCCGAACTCCAGCACGCCGGCATTATCTTTGAAGACGGAGAGGCACCACTTTTTATTTAGTTTTTTGGTGGCTTTGTAAATTGTATTTTTGAAAAGGCCTTCTTTTATACGCTCGGTTTTATTGCCGTTTTTAAAAACCACCGGCGCGTTGAAAGTTTTGTGTTTGCAATGCTCGGACCAGGTTTGGGCTATGGTTTCCATCTCGGCCTGCGTGGGGGCGCGTTTGATTTTTTTAAAATAGTTTTGCGCGGCCCGCATTTCTTGCAGGTTGAGGCTCCAGCCGGCGGTGCATTGCAGCTGCATAAGCTCGCCCGGGGTTAGGTAGGTAAAATTTTTTAAAAATCTTTCCATTTATTGCGCTCCTTGATATAAATGCCTATATAAATCCCTCCCCCCTTCGGGGTACTCCCTTTACAAAAGGGAGAAAACGGCTTGCGGCTTTTAGTGTTTACTTTGCATCATTTTTATCTGCATTTGGGCTGGTTTCTCCCTTTTGTAAAGGGAGTCCCGAAGGGGAGGGATTTATATTATCCCAAATCACGCTCAAAACAGCCCCCGGCCTGCCGCGCACATCCGCGTTTGAAAATCTTAAAACTTTAAAACCTTTTGAGGCCAAAAATAAATCGCGTTTTTTATCTTTTGCTTTGGCGGCCTCATCGTAATGCCCGCCGCCGTCAAGCTCTATTACCAATTTTTCTTTTGTGCAGCAAAAATCAACTATGTAACCGCCAATGGGTTTTTGTCTGTAAAATATGGCGTTTTTAATTTGGCCCTTTCTTATCTTTGCCCATAAAATAAACTCGGGCTCCGTCATTGTTTTTCTTAGCTTTCTGGATATAGTTTTGTTGCTTTTTTCGTAGGCTATCATTGACTAAATCCCTCGCCCCTGCGGGGTACCCGTCTTCGCTTCGCTGCGCCGTGGCAAGCTTCCCTTTACAAAAGGGGGAAAACGTTCGGTTAAAACTCCTGCGCGGTGTATTTGTTTAGCATTTCGTTAACGAAGGTTTTTTTGACGGCCGCCTCCAGCTGCGCTTTGGTAAAATTGCCGCTTATCGCAAAAGCGTTGCCCACGCGCACATTTTGCGCGGGGCCGTGGCCCAAAAGGCCGATAATGTCTTTTACGCTTTGGCCCACAACGTCGGTGGAGCTGTCTTTTATCCACACCTGCACTTTAAAAAAGCCCTTAGGCTCCCGCGCTTTTGTTTTATAGGTTTCCAAAACAGGGTCGGCCAAAAGCTGCGCGCCGATTTTATCTATTTGCGCGGCGGTAAAATCGCCGTCAATTTGATAGATAACGCTTGGTATAACTTCCTTTATATTTTTTAAGCCGGCGGCCTGCAGGCGCGTTTTTATGGCCAGCGTTTTTTTATCGCCGTAATTTTTTTTATGGAAGACTTCTATAAACCCGCGCATTAGTTTTTATCTCCTGTAATCAGCTCTAAGGCGGCGCGGTATTTGGCTTGCGCGCCGGCGACGATATCAGAGCTTATGGCCGGCGGCGGGGAGTTTTTGTCCCACCCCGTTTGCTCCATGTAGTCGCGTATAAATTGTTTGTCAAAACTTACCGGGTTTGAGCCGATTTTGTAAGAGGCGGCGGCCCAAAAGCGGGAAGAATCGGGCGTTAAAGCCTCGTCTATCAAAACGGCCCGGCCGCCTATAAGGCCAAATTCAAACTTGGTATCGGCCAGGATAAGGCCGCGTTCTTTTAAGTAGCTTTCGCCAAAGTTATAGAGGGCTAAACTTTTGGCTTTTAAGTCGCCCGCAAGCGCGTCGCCCAGCTTTTCCCGCATATAGCTAAAAGGCACGTTTTCGTCGTGACCGTTATCGTTTTTGACGGCGGGGGTAAAAATCGGCTCGGGCAGCTTTTGCGCGTTTTGCAGGCCTTGGGGCATTTTTATGCCCGTAATCGCGCCCGTCTTTTGGTACTCGGCCCAGGCCGAGCCCGCCATATAGCCGCGCACCACGCATTCAAAATCTATACGCTGCGCTTTTTTAACCAAAACCGCGCGGCCTTGGTAATATTCTTTATCAAGCTGCGAACCGGCGGGCAAAAGTTTATTAACAGCCTCAACGTCTGCTGTGATTAAGTGGTTGGGCGTTATATTTTTTGTTTTTTCAAACCAAAAATTGCTGATTGCGGTTAAAATTTTGCCTTTATCCGGTATCGGCGTGGGCAGTATATGGTCAAAGGTGGAAACGCGGTCCGACGCGATTATTAAAAGATTGTCCCCAAGGGCGTAGACTTCGCGCACCTTGCCTTTTCTTATAAGCGGCAGGTTTACTGGGTTTGG
>JAISVV010000049.1 GCA_031271365.1 Elusimicrobiota bacterium
GATAAGGACATGGAAAAATTTAAAGAGTTAAACAAGCTGCAAGCCGAGCGTTCCATAACATTTTCAAAAAACGTGCGCGAGTATAAAGACGAGCTGCGCGTAACCTTAGAGCAGCTAAAAGGCCTGCCGCAGGATTTTATCAACAGGCTTGAGCGCGACGATGAGGGCAAATACGTCTTAACCCTCAACTACCCCGATTACAACCCTTTCATGCAAAACGCGCAAGATGATGAAGCAAGAAAACAGCTGGCCTTTAAATACGCCCGCCGCGGCGGGGAAGAAAACGTAAAACTTTTAGAAGAAGTTTTAATGCTGCGCGCCAAAACGGCAAAACTTTTAGGTTATAAAAACCACGCAAGCGCGCGCCTTGATACCAGAATGGCAAAAACGCCGCAAAATGTAATGTCCTTTTTAACCGGACTGGAAAAACAACTGCGTCCCCTGGGTAAAGCGGAAGAAAAAGAACTGCTTAAATTTAAGCTGGAACAATCCGGCATAAAAAGCAAACAAATACAAATCTGGGAAAACGCCTACTGGAAAACGCTGCACAAAAAACTTAATTATAACGTCGACCCGGAGTTAATTAAAGAATATTTCCAGGCGGATTACGTTATAGAAAATATGTTTAAAATATTCGGCGGGCTGTTTGGAGTGTCTTTTAAAACAACAAATATCCCCGCCTGGCATAAAGACGTTAAAACCTATGCCGTTATCGACGACGCCAAACAAGAAACCATAGCCTATATTTATATGGACCTCTACCCGCGCGAAGGCAAATATAAACACGCCGCGTGCTTTGACCTTGTCGACGGCAAAGAGCTTAAAGACGGCTCCTATCAAAAACCTTTTACCGCCATTGTGGCCAATATGAACCCGCCTTCCAAAGATACGCCTTCTTTATTAAAACACGGCGAGGTGGAAACTTTATTCCACGAGTTCGGCCACGTCTTGCACAATGTTTTGACGGAGGCCAAATACTCCAGCATTTCCGGCACGGCGGTAAGCAGGGATTTTGTGGAAGTGCCCTCTCAAATTATGGAAAACTGGGCCTGGAGCCCCGTTGTGTTAAAGCAAATTTCCAAACACTACAAAACGGGCCAACCGCTCGACGATGAAACTATCGACAAAATGATAGCCGCCAAAAACCATATGAGCGGCGGTTTTTATCTCGCGCAGGACTTTTACGCGCAAATAGATATGCGTCTGCACACCAAAAACACTAAAACCGACACAACAAAAATGTGGGGGAAATATATAAAAAAAATAACGGGCATACCCATGATAAAAAACACTTATCCGCAGGCCAGCTTTGACCATTTTATGGGTTATGACGCGGGCTACTACGGCTATTTATGGGCTTTGGTTATCGCGCAGGATTTTTTTGGCGAGTTTGAAAAAAACGGTATCTTTGATAAAGCCACCGGCATGAAGTTTAGAAAAACCATCTTAGCCCCCGGCGGCAGCTACGACGAAGAAAAAATGGTGCAAACCTTCCTGGGCCGCAAAGTTTCCAACGAGCCGTTTTTAGAGAGCATAGGGCTTAAATAGTTTTTTAAAAGCCCCGCTTTTAGGCGGGGCTTTTTGATTTTGTTAATTTTGCTGAGGCTTTTTTGCGCCGGCTTCTATCCACTTGCGCGTTAACAGCAGCCCTATAGGAGTAAGCAGCGCGATAAGCGCATACACCGTCCACATGCCGGCTGGGTTTTTAAGCCCTTCTTTTGGCACAAAGTGCGCCAGCATAGAGCCCGAATAAAGCCCCGTTGTAAACTTAGCTAAAAACCACGGGATATTGGCAAGCCCCATATACGCGCCCACCTGGCCTGCGGGGGCCAGGTCGGCCACGTATTCAAAAAAGCGCGACGCCCATACCGCTTCACCGATAGAAAAAATGGTTACATAGGCCAGCAAAACGGCCAAAGGCGGGTTATTGTTAATTAAAAGAAACGTGGTAGCCGCCGATATCGCGGTGCCCGTTAAAATAACTTTCATGACGCTTATTTTGCGCGTAAACATGGCTATAAGCGGCACGCCTATTACGATAATAAACGGGTTAATGCCGTGTATCCATTCGAACTTGGCCGCCACTTCCGCCGGGAAAACGCGGAAAATATAATCAGGCATCGTTAAAAACTGATGTGCAAATAAAGTGCGCACCGGTATAAGTATAAAGATAAACCACATAAAACGCACGTCTTTAAAAGGCATTTGCGCAAACCGCTGGCGCCAGGTAAGCGCTTGCGGCGCGGCAATGTCAACGCGGCAGGCGGCTTCTGTTTTTTTATTAAACAAAGTAAGGTGCAAAAGCATAACAAAACCCGTCATGGCCGTGCACATTATAAAAACGCCCATTATGCCCCAGCCAAGCCCGTGCACGCGGCCGATAAAAGGCTCGGCCGTGCGGATAAAGGGGGAGATAAAACTCTCGCACACTATGCCTAAATTCATGATAGCGTAAATAAAACTGAAGGCTATGGCGGAAACTTTAGGGTTGGTGTATTCCTTGGCGCCGGCATATAAAGCCGGCTGTAAAACGCCCGAGCCCAGCGCAATCAGGAACAAGCCGCTCCACGTCATAAGATAGCCCGGCCAGTCAGCCCCGGCGGCATGCGGCAGGCCGGAGCAGGTAAGCACAAGGCGCCCGGCAAAAAGCAAAACCAGGGAAATTGTTAAAGCATTGCGCACGCCGTATTTATCGGTTACGAAACCGCCGCCGAACATAAAAAACGTAACCAGGCCCGTAAAGGCGGAGACGCTTATGCCTGTCATCTGGTCGCCCATAGCGACGGAGGAGCCTAAAAACAGCGTCAGCAGCGTAAGTATGCCGAAATAGGCTATCCCGTCAACAAAGTTGACCATATTTACCAGCCAAAAAGCGCGGGAGGAAGAGAAAATTATCTTTAACTCTCCAAGAAGCGTATTTTTTTCTTTTATTTCAGTATTTGCGGTGTTGTTTTGCATAGAAGAAATTGTATCATAAAAAACCCCGCGCCTTTTTGCCGGGGCGCGGGGTATCGGCTTTATATTTTACTGCGCGCTAAACTGGTCCTTGCCGGCGCCGCAGACGGGGCAAGCCCAATCGGCCGGCAGGCCGGCCCATTTTTCCGCTTCCGCGGCTTCGTCGTAGGTATAACCGCAGATATTGCATACGTATTTCATATAAATTCTCCTTATTTAAACCTTTCGTTTATTTTTTGGCCTGCTAAAACGCCCAAATCAAAACATTCTTTAAGTTTAGCTTCATCGGGCGCAAACTTGCTTTTTACAACCGGCGCGACAAGCTGCGCGCCCAGGCCTTTAACAAGGTCTTCCACTTTGCTTAAGGCCAAATCGCTCCAGCCGTAAGAGCCGAAGCAAGCGCCCAAAAGGCCCTGCTTTTTAAGCCCGCGCAGATAAACGCCAACATCGCCCAGCGAGGGGAAAACCTCTATATTAATAACCGGCGAGCCCATTATAATCGCGCCGGCGTCTAAAAGCTCGGCCGCTACGTTGCTGCGGTGGTCAATGTGCATAAAAAACTGCCGCGTTTCTATGCCCTGGCCGGCAAGCCCGTCTTCTATGGCAGAGGCCATTTTAGCGGTGCTGCCCCACATGGTGTCATAGACGATAACGGCCTTCTTTTTACTTTTATTTTCGGCAAAATCGTGATACATTTGTATGATTTGCGGTATACTTTCTTGCCAGATAAGCCCGTGGTCCGGGCAGATAATACGCGGTTTAATGCCGGCGGCTTCCATCTGCTTTAAAAAAGCGCTGACGATTTTTGAATAAGGCAAAATAATATTGGCGTAATATTTTTTAAACTCGTATATCCAGTTTTCGCGCCGCTCCTGCTCTTCAAAGCGCGCGCCGCTTGCATAGTGCATGCCAAAGATATCATTGCTGAACAAGATATTTTCTTTGTTTAAAAGCGCAACCATGCTGTCGGGCCAGTGCAGCATTTTGCTTTCTAAAAAAGTAAGGCTGTCTTGGCCTGTGGATATAGTTGCGCCGTTGGCTATGGCTTCTGCCGGCAAATCCTGGCCTAGTTGCTGCTTAAGGTGCTGCACGCCCAGGGCGGAAGCGTAAACTTTGGCGGGTTTAAAATCGGCTATGGTTTGGCGCAAAGCGCCGCTGTGGTCCATTTCCGAATGGTTTGATATCACAATATCTATCCTGCGCCCGCCCAAAGCGTCTTTAAGCCGGGCCTTAAACTCCTCGTAAAACAACGCTTTTACGGTGTCTATTAAGACAACTTTTTCATCCAGTATCACATAAGCGTTATAGGTGGTGCCGCGCTCCGTGGAGCAGCCGTGGAAATCACGCAAGCTCCAGTCCACGGCGCCCACCCAGTAAACGTTTTGGCTTACTTTAACTGCTTTCATAGCCTGTTATTTGCTCTTCCAAAGGCCGTGTATATTGCAATAAGCGCGGGCAAAGAGCACTTTGGCTTTGCAGTAAAACTCGGCCTTGGGCTCCTCGCCCGGTTTTAAGTATTTGCGGCCCACGCGGCCATCGTCGGTGGCTACTTCTATCCACTCTATATAATGCTCGGGCAGGCTTGGGTGCGGCTGCGAGCCCACTTTTACCAAATAGCCGTCCTGCGTTTTTTCTACTATC
>JAISVV010000081.1 GCA_031271365.1 Elusimicrobiota bacterium
GGCAGCTTCGGCGGCGGGGCAAGCCGGCGCAGCCGCGCGCAGCGCGGCGGCGATTTGCGCCACCAAATGCAAGTAACCCTGGAAGAAGCCTACGACGGCCTTGAAGAAAGCATAACCTATCAGCGCGTGGACACGTGCGAAGCCTGCCACGGCACCGGCGCGCAGGAAGGCAGCGGCACGAAAACCTGCCCCACCTGCCGCGGCAGCGGCGTGGTGCAGTTTAGCCAGGGGTTTTTCTCCATGCGCCAGGCCTGCCCCGATTGCGGCGGCCAGGGCACAATTATAGAACGCCCCTGTAAAGCCTGCCGCGGCGCGGGGCGCGAGCGGCGGCAAAACACTATTAAAGTTAAAATACCCCAAGGCGTGCGCGACGGCGTTGTTCTAAAAGTGCAAAACGGCGGCGATATCGGCGTTAACGGCGGCGGCTACGGCGACCTTTATATAGAAACAAAAGTAAAGCGTCACAAAGTCTTCCAGCGCGACGGCGACGATTTGATTATAGAGCGCGCAATCAGCTACCCCGCAGCGGTATTAGGCGGCGTTTTCGACGTAGAAAATATCAAAAAAGAACCCGTAAAAGTGGTAGTGCCCGAGGGCGCGCAACACGGCGCAACCATCACGCTGGAAGGCCAGGGCATGCCCCTTTTGGGCCGCGCTGGCAAAAAAGGCAGTTTAAAAGTTGTTCTTGGCATAGACGTGCCCAAAAAACTTACGCCCGAGCAAAAAAAGCTGATAAAAGAATTAAACGAAGTAATGCAAACCCCCGCGCAAGAAAAAAAGAAAAGCGTGTTTGAGAAGTTTTTTGCGTTTTGGTAAGGTATAACCATGCCCCAGTATTTAGCCGAAATTAGCGGCGATAAATTTACGCTTAGCAAAGAAGAAGCCCGCCACCTGAAAGTGGCGCGCGTCAAAGCGGGCGAAAAAATAAAAATTTTTGACGGCCTGGGCGCAAAATACTTTGCCGAGGTGCAAAGCCTCTGCGATAAATCCGCCGCCGGCCGTATAGCGGCGCAAATCCCCCACGCCGCGCCCAAACGCGAAGTTATTTTATGCTTTAGCGCAATATCGCGCCCCGCCACGGAAGATTTGCTGGATAAATGCACCCAGGCTGGCGTTTTTGCTTTCCAGCCCGTAATCAGCGAGCGCGCGGATAAAGATTTACTTAAAAAATGGGACACCAAAAAAGAACGCTGGCGCCAAATTTTAACAGCCGCCTGCAAGCAGTGCGAGCAGCCAAAAATCCCGCTTATTTTGCAGCCGTTAAGTTTTGAAGAAGCGTTAACCGGCGTCATACCCGCCATAATCTGCTACGAAAACGAAAAGGCCGTAACCATATTTGAAGCCGTCAAAAAAGTAGAGCGCGCAAGCAGCCTGGGCCTGTTTATCGGCCCCGAGGGCGGCTACACGCCGCAAGAGATAAAAAAAGCCATGGATTTTAAAGTAACGCCCGTTACTTTAGGCGGCAATATCCTGCGGGCGGAAACAGCCGCCGCCGTGGCCAGCTGGGCGGTTTTGCAATGAAGGTTTATATAAAAACCTTCGGCTGCCGCGTTAATCAGGTGGAAAGCCAGGCGGCGCTGGAAGAGTTTAAAAAACAAAATTACACGCCAACGCAAAACGCGCAAGAGGCCGATTTATGCCTGATAAACACCTGCTCCGTTACGCACAAGGCCGACAGAGACGCCGGCAAAGAAATCCGCAAAATCCTGCGGCAAAACCCTAAAGCCCGGCTTATAATTACAGGCTGCTACGCCGCCGTGGCGCAGGCGGAGCTGGCGGCAAAATACCCAAGCGCAAAAATAATACAAAAAACCGATTTAAGCATGGCGCTTTTTGATAAAAACATCAACTGGGCCGTGGCCGAGCACGAGGGCAAAAGCCGCGCGTTCGTCAAAATACAAGACGGCTGCGATAATTATTGCGCCTACTGCATTGTGCCTTACGCGCGCGGTAAAAAAACATCCAAACCGGCGCCCTTTGCGCTGGCCGAAATCACCAATCTGATTACAAGCGGCTACAAAGAAATTGTTTTGACGGGCATAAACATCGGCAATTACAGCTGCCCGCTGACAGGCGCAAATCTTGCCGCGCTGCTGCCGGAGATTTTTAAAATCAAAGGCGATTTTAGGATAAGGTTTTCGTCCATAGAAGTTAATACCGTCACGCCGGAGCTGGTGCTGGCCGCAGCCGCCGGCGGCGAAAAATTTTGCAATTACTTCCACATCCCGCTGCAAAGCGGCGCGGCCCCGGTTTTAAAAAGCATGAAACGCCGCTACACCCCGCAAGAGTATTTGGATAAGCTGGCTTTTATCCGCCAAAACCTCCCGGGCGCGGGCATTTACGCCGATATTATAGCGGGCTACCCCGCGGAAACGCAGGCGGATTTCGAGGCTTCCGTAAACTTTACGGATAAAGCCGCCTTCGCGGGTTTGCACGTTTTCAGCTATTCAGCGCGCAAAGGCACGCCGGCGGCGCAAATGCCGCAATTAAGCGCGGCGGAAATCAAAACCCGCGCCGATATCCTAAGGCAAAAAGACAAAGAGTTACGCGCGGCCTTTGCCAAATCGCTGATAGGCGCAACCCAACAATTTTTAGCCGAAGAAGAAACCAAAGAAGGCCTAAGCGGCGTATTGGGCAACTTCCAACGCGCAATAATAAAACCCGCGGGCAAAGCAAAAACCATCTCGCAAGTAAAAATAACCGCCGCCAAAGCCGGCCTGTGCTGCGGCGAATATAGCGAAATCTAGTTTTTCCCATAACCCTAAACCCCACGGCCGCCTCATGAGCCGAAGCCTTCCCAGCCGAAGTATTGCGCGATATAAAACCAATCTTTACAAACGGCGCAGCGCAAACAGCATTTCGCCCCGGCGCGACTTTTTGCTATAATATACTTACCGGTAGGTAAAAGTTTTATGATAAAGAAGACGCCCGGCAGAGAGCCGAAAACAAAAAACACCAAACAGGATATTATGCAAAACGCTTTTAACCTTTTTTCGCAAAAGGGGTTAAAGGATATTTCCATGCGCGAAATCGCGCAAGCCTGCGGCGTAAGCAAACCCGTCATATATTACTACTTTAAAGACAAGGACGACCTTTGCTTTGAAATGGTAAACAATATGGCGCGCTTCCAGGCGCAAAAACTGCTGGCCCTTGCCGAACACGGCCCTTTTGAAACCTTTTTGGAAAATATTATCGCCTCTCATACCAACGGCAAAAAAAACAAAGCCATAGTTTCTTTTATGCTGCATCTGCACAGCTACGCGCCGGCGCACCCGCGGCTTACAAAAAGGCTGCGCTCGTTAAAGGACGAGCAGGGCGGCGTGTTAATCCGCTGCATTAAGAAGGAAGTTGCCTCCGGCCGCCTTAGCGCAAAAGAACAGGCAACGCTGCTGCACCTGATAATAGCGGCGGTAACGCATTCTGTAATCAACCGCGGCGAAGAACGCGTAAAATTTAATAAATCCTACCCCAAAGATATGGCCCGCGCCATACTAAAAGCCGTAGGATATAAATAGGATATAAAGGGGATAACCAGTAATGAAACGCCTGCTACATCTGCCAATTGCTGCAAGCCTGTTGTTTAACTTTTCCGCAATGCCGCTGTCCGCCGCGCCGGCCAAACCCGCCAAAAACGGCATAGACCTTTTTGCCCTAAACGGCAAGCCGGCGCAAAACGCCATAAGCATAAAAGAGGCCGTTGATCTGGCGCAAGAGCAAAACAGCAGCATACAAATAGCCGCCAAAAACGCGCAAATTTACGACCAGCAGGTACGGCAGTATTGGTCTTACGTTTACCCGCAGATAACTTTAAGCGGCGCCTGGACTTACGGCGTCAGGCAGCTTGCCAGCCCGCTGCCGGATATCTTCGGCGGCGGTAAAGCCGTTATGAGCGGCAAAAAATTTAATGGCTCCGCTACGGCGGAGGCCAGCCTGCTTTTATGGGCCGGCGGCGCGGTTAAGGCCGGCATAAAGCTGGGCGATTATTACTCCCAAAGCGGCTATCTGCAGCTGGTTGAAGCCAAAAACAAAATACGCGACAGCGTAACGTCTTTATGCTTTGGCATAGTTTTATCGCACGCTTTAATACAAGTGCAGCAGGAAAGTTTGGATATAGCGCAAAACCATCTTAAAGAAATTAACCTTAAACACAAACAAGGCCTTGCAAGCGATTTGGATATTTTAAACCAAAAGGTAAAAATCTCCAATACAGAGCCGCCTTTAATACAAGCCAAAAACGCCTACGAAATAGGCCTCTTAACGCTAAGAAGCGTTTTAAACAAAGACCCGCAGGAGCCGCTGGATTTATCCTGGCAGCTGAAGGATATCACGCAAATACCCGTGCCTCAGCTGGAAGACCTGTACCAAACCGCGCGCGAAAACCGCCCCGATTTGGTTACGGCCCGCTTAAATATGCAAATAGCCGCCGAGCAAATAAAAA
>JAISVV010000108.1 GCA_031271365.1 Elusimicrobiota bacterium
GGCAAGGCCGGTTTTGCACGAGGGACACCAGTTTATCGGCACCTCGCTTTGATAGGCAAGGCCTTGCTTGTAAAGCTGCAAAAATATCCATTGCGTCCATTTGTAATAATTCGGGTCGGTGGTGTCAATCTCGCGCTCCCAATCGTACGCCATGCCGAAGGATTTTATTTGCCGCCTATAGTTATCAATATTTTTTTGCGTGGTGACGCGCGGGTGTATGCCGGTTGCTATGGCGTAGTTTTCAGCCGGCAGGCCAAAGGCGTCCCACCCCATGGGGTGCAAAACATCAAAGCCCTGCATTATTTTATAGCGCACAATGATGTCTGAGGCCGTATAACCCTCCGGGTGCCCGACGTGCAGGCCCTGCCCCGAGGGATACGGAAACATATCCAAACAATAAAATTTTTTGCCCGCTTTGGGTAAGCGCGGCGCTTTAAAGAGGTTGGCCTCTTGCCACCTTTTTTGTTGTTTTTTATCAATTTCCTGGAAGTTTAGCATGGGTATATTATATCAATAAAGTGATATCATATATGCAGCGGGGGTTTTAGTGAGCAGGATAAGCAATTATTTCAAAAGCAGGCAAGGCTCCACCAAGATGCTTTTATGGCTGGTGGCGGGCACTTTTTTTATGCAAATGCTGGACGGCACGGTGCTAAACACCGCGCTGCCCTCTATTGCCCGCAGCCTTGGGGCAAACCCGCTAAAAATGCAGTCTGTGGTTATATCGTATATGCTGACGGTGGCTTTGTTTATCCCCGTCTCGGGCTGGCTGTCAGATTTTTTTGGCACCAAACGCGTTTTTATCGCCGCGATTTCCATATTTACAATAGGTTCTTTGTGCTGCGCGCTTTCGCACACTTTAACGCAGCTTGTTTTGGCGCGCGTTTTGCAGGGCGTCGGCGGCGCGCTTATGGTGCCAGTGGGGCGTTTGGCCGTCATAAAAGCCGTGCCCAAGGCAGAGATGGTATCCGCCTTAAGTTTTATAACCATACCCGGCCTGCTGGGCCCGCTTTTGGGGCCGTTTGTGGGCGGGGTTATAGTGCAGTATCTGTCGTGGCACTGGATATTTTTAATCAATTTGCCCATAGGCGCGGCTTGCGCTATAATTACAAATTACGTTATGCCCAAAGTTTCGCCGCTGCGCGTTAAACTGGATTGGATAGGATATCTTTTGTTCAGCGCGGCTATAGTGTTAATATCGCTTTCGCTTTTACAGATAGAAGAAGCCGGCCTGCCCACCAACGCCGCCGTTATAATGTTTTTAGCCGGCGTTTTGTGTTTTGCGCTGTACGCGCAATTTGCCTTCCTGCGCCCGTGGACGACGCTTTTTAAACCCCGCCTGTTTTTTGAGCGCAGCTTTACCGTGGGCATATTGGCCAACTTATTTTTGCGCTTCGGCGGGGCGACGGTGCCTTTTTTAACGCCCCTGCTGCTGCAAACCGCTTTGGGCTACGCCCCTTTAAAATCGGGCATAACAATGCTGCCTTTGGGTATAATGACAATGGTTGCCAAAGCGTTTATAGAAAAGTTTTTAAACCTGCTGGGTTACCGCAAGTTTATGACGATAAACACGCTTATTATAGGCGGCATGATAGTTATGTTTAACCTTATAGGCCAGGATACGCCCTATTGGGCGGTGCTGGTGTTTTTGGGGATTTTCGTGTTTTTTAACTCTATGCATTTTACGGCTTTAAACACTTTAACTTTAATCTGCGTAGACGCGCGGGATTTAAGCCAGGCAAACAGCCTGCTGTCTGCCACAATGCAGCTTTCCATGAGCGTGGGTATTGCGCTGGCCTCGGCCGCTTTAGCTTATTTTGGCGCGCACACGCAGGCTATCGGCACAGCTAATTTGCTGTATTCTTTCCACTCCGCGTTTATTTTTATGGGCGTAATTACCGCGCTTGGCGCGCTGCTGTTTATGATACCTTTCTCCAAAAATATCGCCGGCAAACCGAAGAATATCAAAGGCTGATTATTTAAGTTTTTTCTTTTGCGCGGCGCCCAGATAGTTTGCGCCCGTTACTACGCGGCTGCCTGTTTTCTTTTCAAAGGCAAGGCGCGCGCCTTTGGCCAGTTTACCGCCTTCTTTGCCGGCTTTTTTATTTTGGCTTAAGCCTTTGGCTTTAACGTTTTCTGCTATTTGCCTTGTTGTAAGCTCGGCCAGCGCGGTAAAGAGCAGCTCGGCCTCGCTCATATGGTCGCGCAGGTTTTGGGTTTTTAGGCCTTTTAGATTTTTGTGGTTTTTTATTGAAAGCCCGCTCCACTCTTTGTGTATTATGTCTGTTAGTATTGCAAACTCGCCGCCTTCTTTTACGCCGTGGGTTTGCCAGTAATCGGTTAGCTTATTGCGCGTTTCCTGCCCGCTCATGCGCTGCTGTATCCACTTTTGGCTGCGGCCGTGCGCTTTCCAGTTTTCCCGCGCGCGGTTTAGGGAAAGCTCTGGGTCAGCGCTTTCCTGCATACGCTCGTAGCCCACTTTGGCAAGCCATTGTTTTACAGGCTCGGCTTTTGGGCTCGGGACGGATTGGACCAGGCGTAAAAGCTGCTCCACATCGGCGGCGTCCGTCGCGTAATATTTGCCGTCTGCCGCCTGCATTTTCAGTTGGTTAGTGTGGCTAACCAACTGGCTGCCTTCTTCTGTAAGTTTATTTTTTAGCCATTTCCAATAATTACGCGTTTTATTATAATCCGCCTGTTGCGTTAACACGGCTATTATATCGATGATAGAAAAATACCACTTATCCGCTTTTTCATCATAATGCCTTCTTACCTCAAAGCCTTCAAATACCGCCAATGTTTTATCTGTCATAATATCTCCGTTAATTTAGCAAAGTTTTACTTCTAAGCAGCCTGTTATACGTTACGGCAAAGCGGTGCGCCTCGTCGCGGATTTGCATCAGCAGCAGGCGGGCAGGGTCGTTTTGGGGCAGTTTTATGCCGCGCTTTTGGCCGGGGATAAAAATTTCTTCCTCGCGCTCGGCAAGGGCGATAACCTTTATATCCAGGCCGCCGGCCGCAATAGCCTTTTGCGCGAAGGCCAGCTGCACGGGGCCGCCGTCTATTAAAAACAGGTCCGGGCGGTTGTCTTTGGGGAGGTCTTTTATCTGCTCTAAACGGCGGGCGACAATCTCTTGCATCATTAAAAAATCGTCGGCGCCCTTTCGCGGCTGCGCGCTTTTTATTTTAAAGCGGCGGTAATGGTTTTTATACTTTTCCCCATCGATAAAACACACCGCCACGCCAACCGGGTTTTTGCCCGATAGGTGCGAGTTATCAAAAGCCTCTATATGCCTTATCAATTTATCCGCGCCCAGAACCTCGCTTAAGCGTTTG
>JAISVV010000119.1 GCA_031271365.1 Elusimicrobiota bacterium
GATAACTTTAAAAAATACAAAGGCGTAACTTCAATGACGCCAAACCTTAAAGAAGCCTGGGAAGGCATGGGTTTGCCGTATAAAAACGAAGAGGCCGCCATAGTCGCCTTGGGTAAAAAAATCTTAAAGACGCTGGGCGCGCAGTCCATTTTAATCACCCGCAGCTCCGACGGCATGAGCCTGTTTGAAAAAGGCAAAGTAACCACCATTAAAGCAACCGCCAAAGAAGTGTTTGACGTTACCGGCGCGGGCGATACCGTTATTTCGGTTTTAACGCTGGCTTTAGCGTGCAAGGCAAGCCTTAAAGACGCGGCCTATATCGCCAACGAGGCAGCCGGCATAGTTGTAAGCAAACTTGGCACTGCCACGGCCGCCGCGCAGGAAATTAAAGAGGTTATAAAATGCAAATAAACGATGTTTTGATAGTGATACCGGCGCGCTACGGCTCCACCCGTCTGCCGGCGAAATTGATGGAAACGATTGAAGGCAAAAGCGTCCTGCAATGGGTATGGGAGGCGTGCAAAAAAGCCCGCTGCGCCGACGTTATCGTAGCGACGGAAAACCAAAAAATAGTGGATTTAGCGGCGACTTTCGGCGCAAAAGCCGTAATGACAAGCGAGGCCTGCCAAAGCGGCACCGACCGCGTGTTTGAAGCCGCAAAAAAAACAAAAGCCAAATTTATCCTAAACGTGCAGGCCGACGAGCCTTTTATACAACCCGCCGCCATAAAAAAAGTTGCCGCCAAACTTGCGGCCGATAAGCAGGCCGATATTACAACGGCGTGCTATCACTCGCTGGATTTAAAAGCGCTGGCCGGCCCCAACGTGGTTAAAGCGGTGTTAAATAAAGAGGGCAGGGCGTTATATTTTTCCCGCTCGCTTATACCTTTTAAGCGCGATAATACGCCGCAAACCGCCAAGACGCCCTACAACGTGCATTGCGGCATTTACGGCTACAAACGCGCCGCGCTGGAGCGTTTTGTAAAACTGCCCAAAAGCGCGCTTGAAAATTTGGAAAAGTTAGAGCAGCTGCGCGCCTTAGAAGCGGGCATGACGATAAAAAGCGTGATAATAAAACCCGCCGGCCCCGCCATAGACACGCTGGAAGACCTGCTAAACGCGCGCAAATTTGCAAAGCGGTTAAAGTAGCCCGGTCGTCGCCGCCGTCATTGCGAGGAGCGCGGCAATCCGGGTTAATAAAGATAACTCCGTGATATGTTGCCAAAACGATGTGAAACAAATTTTAAAAGCGTTAAAAACACTAAGGAGAAGTAAAAATGTCTAAATTTATTTTTGTTACCGGCGGGGTGGTAAGTTCGCTGGGTAAAGGTATCTCGGGCGCGAGCATCGGCAAGCTGCTGCAGCTTAGGGGCCTTAAAGTAAACATGATCAAGTGCGACCCGTATATTAACATAGACCCCGGCACCCTGAGCCCCTACCAGCACGGAGAAGTATTCGTAACCGCCGACGGCGCCGAGGCCGATTTAGACCTTGGCACCTACGAACGCTTCTTAGACGTGCCCATGACAAAAAAGAACACCAACACCACCGGCACCATTTACCAGGCCGTAATAGACAGAGAGCGCCGCGGCGAATATAACGGCCAAACCGTGCAGGTTGTGCCGCATATTACCAACGAAATTAAAAGCCGCTTTACCCCCTTTGAAAACGATTTTGACGTTACGATAATAGAAATCGGCGGCACCGTAGGCGACATTGAGGGCCTGCCCTTTTTAGAAGCCGCCCGCCAGTTTAAAACCGCCCGCGGCCGCGAGAACGTTTTAAATATCCACGCCACGCTTATACCCTACATAGCCTCCGCCGGCGAGCTTAAAACAAAACCTACGCAGCATTCGGTAAATAAGCTGCGCGAAATCGGGCTGGACCCTGATATTTTAATCTGCCGCACGGAGCGCCCTCTGTCGCAGGATTTAAAAAATAAACTTTCTTTATTTTGCAGCGTCGCGCCCGAGGCCGTGATAGAAGCCGCCGACGTGGCCTCTATCTACCAGCTGCCGCAAAGTTTTGAAAAGCAGGGCATTGCGGAGCTTATCTTAAAACGCTTAAACCTAAAAGCCAAAAAGAAGCCCGCGGCCGACTGGTTTAAATTTATAGATAAGGCCACCAAAGGCGGTAAAAAAGTTGTTAAAGTTGGTATTTGCGGCAAGTATTCCGAGCTTAAAGACGCCTATAAATCCGTGGCCGAAAGCCTTAACCTGGCGGGTATGTCCAACAATGCCGACGCGGACGTAAAATATATCAACACCCAAAAAGACCAAATACCCGCCGCCTTAAAAGGGCTTGACGCCATTGTGGTGCCCGGCGGTTTCGGCCAGCGCGGGGTGGAGGGTAAAATAGCGTGCATCAAATACGCGCGGGAAAATAAAATACCTTTTCTGGGCATTTGCCTGGGTATGCAATGCGCGGTTATAGAAGCCGCGCGCAACTTAGCCAAGCTGGAAAACGCGGACTCCAGCGAGTTTAACGCAGGCTGCAAAAACCCGGTGGTAACGCTTATCGGCGGCCAAAAAGGCGTCATGCGCCTTGGCGACTGGGAATCTAAATTGGAACGCGGCTCCCTGGCGCATAAACTTTACAAAAAAACCTCCGTGCGCGAGCGCCACCGCCACCGCTACGAGTTTAACTCCGCCTACGCCCCCGCGCTGGAAGCGCGCGGCCTCTATGTAAGCGGCTGGCACAAAAATAGTTTGCCCGAAATTGTGGAACGGCGCGACCATCCCTTTTTTATCGCCGTCCAGTTCCACCCGGAGTTCGCAAGCCGCCCCATGAAACCGCACCCGCTTTTTGACGGCCTTATAAAAGCCGCGCTCAACAATAAAAAAGCCAAAAAAACCAAATAGCGAGATAAGTATGAACACCAAAACAGTGCAGGCAGGCAATATAAAATTTGCAAATAACAGGCCGATGGTCTATATCGGCGGCCCGTGCGTGATAGAAGGCGAAAAGATTTTTTTGGAAACCGCAAAAAAACTAACCGCTTTAATGAAAAAAGAGGGCAAACCTTTTGTTTTAAAAGCGTCTTTTGATAAGGCAAACCGCTCGTCGCTAAACGCTTACAGGGGCCCGGGCATAGACAAAGGGCTGGAGATTTTGGATAAAGCCAAAAAACTTTTAAAAGTGCCTGTTATAACCGATATCCACGAGCCCTGGCAGGCCGCCGTCGCCGCCGAGGTTGCCGATATTTTGCAGATACCGGCCTTCCTCTCGCGTCAGACGGATTTAATTGCGGCCGCGGCCATGACAGGCAAAGCGGTAAACGTTAAAAAAGGC
>JAISVV010000127.1 GCA_031271365.1 Elusimicrobiota bacterium
TGAGAAAGAATACGGCGCCTCCGTCTACGAGCGGCGCGACGTGCGCCTGTCCAAACCCATAGATAAAAACAGCGCCACCGAAAAACTTAGAAAAAAGCTGCCCAAAAAGATTTTAAATAAAAACATCGCCGAGGTTTTAACCTTTGACGGCCTTAAAATTATTTTAGATACCGACGAATGGCTTATGGTGCGCCCCTCCGGCACAGAGCCTACGCTGCGCCTCTACGCCGAAGCGGCCGATAAAAAAACCACCGGCGCTTTGCTGGATTTCGGGCAAAGCCTGCTTGCCGCAAACAAAATAGCATGAAAAAGATTATAGTTGTAGATGATTCCGCCGTTTTACGCACCACCATACACAATGCTTTAAGCAGCGCCGGGTTTGACGTTATAGGCGCGGCGCAGGGCTCGCAGGAGTTATTTACGCTTTTATCCGGCGGTTTTGTGCCCGATATTCTTTTGTTAGACATCTTTTTCCCGGACGAGTTCGGCGTAAATATTTTAAAAGACGTCAAAGAGCGTTACGGCCGGATTAAAGTGCTTGTAATAACCGCGGTTAACAGAGAAAGCCTTAACCGGGAAATTAAACAAGCCGGCGCGGACGAGATTTTGTACAAACCCTTTGATATGGACGACCTTACCGCCGCCATACAGCGTCTTTCTTAGAAACGCGGCGGCCTTGCGCGGCCGGCGGCCGGCCCCTAAAACGGAGGCGTGTTTTTTAATACCCTCTGCGCCTTTTGGCGCGGGGGGTATTTTTTTATAAAAAGGCCTCAGGTCGGCCTGCTTGCGCATTGCGGGTAAATAATGTAAAATGCCGACTTGTAATTTTCCATAATGTTATCTACACTTACTGAACAGGGGCGGCCAAATCTTATTGAGAAAGTTTGGCTTTGGGGGTTTGTAATTTATCAGGCATTATGTATTGTTTGGTAAAGGGAGTGTGCTTATGTTCAATCAGAAAACCCGAAAAGGGTTTACGTTGACGGAAGTCCTTATAGTTGTAATGGTTATTGCCGTACTGGGCGCAATAGCTTATCCCGTATACACAAAATCAATAACAAAATCCCGCGTTGCAGAGGCCGTAAACCTGCTTGATTTGGTTTATAACAAACAAGCCGTTAACTATGTGCGCACCGGCGAATATATGGCCGATTTTAATAAAATCGGCAGGTTAACCGCCGGCGAAGAAGACGTGCGGCAAAACGGCAGAGACGTTGTGATAAAAAACTATACCATGTCTTTAAACAGCGGGCGGAACTGCGTCTCCGTAACCTATGGCGACGGGGATTTTACCCTCTCGCGCAGTTACGTAAACCCGGGGCTGGGCTGCTCGGGCAAGGCCGCGGCGTGCGCCGGTTTGGGCGAGGTTGTGGCTAAAGCCGAAGATGTGTGCATAACCGCGCAAGTACCCCCCGGGTGGGGGGAAGATGAGCCGGAGCCTAAAGAATGCAGCGGCAGCGCGCCCGTTTGGGAGAAGGAGTGCGGCGGCACGGGTAAATGCTTAGCGACGTCCGTCTGCCAAAACGGGCGGTGGATACCGGGCGATTGCCAGGGCGGGTGTGATTGCGGCATAAATAAAGAGCTTGAGGACGGCGTTTGTGTGGATAAATGCGCTCTTGACGGCGCGACCTGCGCTTTAGAGAGTAAAATTTTTAATAAAAGCGCCTGCGCGTGCGAAACCTGCCCGAAGGGCACTTCTTTTAAGGGCGGGCGGTGCGTAGAGCCGGAATTAAACGGCTGTATCGGCGAGCCGCTTACGCAAACGCGGAATTGCAAATCCGGCTGCGGTAAGGAAAGCAGAACGCAAGTTTGCTCTTTTGCCACGGGCAGCTGGTATTGGGGCGCCTGGAGCGGCTGCGAAGAAAAACCGGCCACAACCCGGCCCTGCGACAACGGGGCCGAAGGCGAAGAACGCAGATCCGTATTATGCGAGGACGGCGTTTGGACGACGGGCCGGTGGAATATCTCGCAATGCCTGGAAGTCGTTGAGCCGCGAGAGCCGGTAATCTGCCCGGTACGAAGCAGCGAATGCTGCGCCCAGAAATATGCCGTAAGTTGCGAGGGCGGCCTTAATCCCGACTGCCGCGGCCAAAAATTCGGCTATGTGTTGGTTTCAGGCGGTGGTTTTGACGAAGCCACGCAAATGTGCAAAGGCCCGCCGAACTCTTATAATTACTCCAGGCAAAGCTGTTCGGCCATACCCGATTGCGGTATCAACAGGGATATTGACAGCACAGAGCCCTGCGGCAAGATATATCTGTATACCTGCCCGTCCGGCTCCGGCTGGGCAGGCGAGGATTGCAAGGCCGGCGGCACTGACAGGAAACTCAGGACAGATGTTGCGCTATGCGCCGATACCGACGTGTCGCTGCCGTAAATTTATTGACAGCCCCGCGCCGAATAAATTAAAAAACCGCCTTTAAAAAGGCGGTTTTTTAATATCTGTCGAACCCCCCGGCTTTGCCGGAGGTTGGTTATTTGTTTATGCGGGCTGCTCGCTGTAATCTTTCAGCATGCGGGTGCGGCTGGGGTGGCGCAGTTTGCGTATGGCTTTGGCTTCTATCTGCCTTACGCGCTCGCGCGTTACGTTAAACATTTTGCCCACTTCTTCCAGCGTGCGCGGGTAGCCCGATTCTATGCCGAAGCGCAGTTTTATTATTTTGGCTTCGCGCTCCGATAAAGTTGCCAATACTTCGGCCACTTCCTGCTTTCTTAAAAAATCGGTGGCCGAGGCCGAGGGGTTGGGGCCGGTTTTATCTTCTATAAAATCTTCCAGGTTGCTGTCCTCGTCCTCGCCTATGGGCGTGGATAAAGAAATAGGGTCCTGCATAATTTTTAATATGCCTTTAACCTTTTCTACCGACAGGCGCAGGGCTTTGGAGTAATCCTCCAGCCCGGGCTCGCGGCCGTGTTCCTGGCGGAACTTATTGGTAACTTTGGTAAGTTTGGATACCAATTCCTTCATATGCACGGGTATGCGTATGGTGTTGGCCTGGTCCGCAATGGCGCGGTTGATGCTTTGGCGTATCCACCACGTGGCGTAGGTGGAAAATTTAAAGCCGCGTTTATACTCAAACTTTTCAACGGCTTTCATCAGCCCCAGGCCGCCTTCCTGTATAAGGTCGGAGAGTTCCAAATTAGAGTTTACGTGCTTTTTGGCAATAGACACCACCAGCCTTAAATTTGCGCGGATAAGTTTAAGTTTATCCTGCAAAATCATGCTTTCAAAAAACTCTATGCGCTCGTTTAGAGATAAAAACTCTTTCTCCGACACAGGCAGCGAGGCCAGCATGCGCTCGTAGCGTTTTTTGACGCTGTCTATATTTTCCAGCGCGCGCTCCAGGTGACGGGCGTCGGATTTGGTTTGTTTTAAAAGCTGCGCTTCTTTTATTTTGCCGGCTTTGTAATCTTTAAGCAGCTTGGCGACGTCCGCCTGCGAGCCGAAGTAATCGTCAAACCTTTGCAAATCGTTTTTATGCTCGGTAAGTTTATCGGCTATGCCTTTTATGCGGTTTGTAAGGCGCTTAATTTTGTTTTGGTTTAAATTAAGTTTTATAATGCGCTCCACCACTTCCTTTTGTTTCTCTTCCAGCTTGCTGGTGTATTTGCCTATAAGGTTATCGCTGATTTTGGGGTTTCTTAACTCTTTCATCAAAAAAGTGATATCCTTTTCGCGCTTGGAGATAAAGGCTGCGGCCTCTTTAAGTTTTTTGCGCATGGTGTTAAGCTCGCGCGTGGTGCGCTTGCCGCGGGGCATAAGTTCTTTGGTGGTCATTTCCTCCTGGTCAACCAGTTCCTCCCAGGAGCAGATTTCCCGCATGGTAATGGGGGATTCCAGCACAAGTTTGCGCAGTTCCTTTTCGCGCTCGCGGATATTGCGGGCTAAGGTAATTTCTTCGTCGCGCGATAAAAGCGGCACTTTGCCCATCTCTGAAAGATACATGCGTATGGAGTTGGAGATATCCATGTTTGCGGCCCATTCTTCGGTGTAGGCCTCTTTTTCCGCCATGGCTACGGCTTTGTATTTTTTGCGGTCCACCACTTGTATGCCCAGGTCTTCCAGCGTGCCCATCAGGCCGTCTATATCGTCGGCGTTCATGGCGGCGGAGGTCAGGCTTTTATTAATTTCGTCCAAAGTTAAATAGCCGTGTTCTTTGCCTATTTCTACAAGTTCTTTGAATGCTTTATTGTCTTGTGCCATTCTTTTTTACTCCCTCTAATTTAAGGATTTCAATTGTTTTTCCAGTTCTATTTTTTCTTTAAGCGTTTCAAGCGGTACCGAGCCGGAGGGGTACTGCGCTATCTTCTGCTGCAAATCTTTCAGCCTGCGCGTCAGCAGCGCTTTTTCTAAAGCGTTGACGTTTGCCTGTATTTCCTGCGCGGGCTTTATGCTGGCCGGTAAAACCGCCACGGAAAGCCGCAAAACCAAATCCGCCGCCGCGGGCAGCGCCTGCGCCAGCATGGGGGAAATATTTTCCTCCGTCGGGTTTTGGGCCTTTATGGCCTCAATCTCTTTAAGTATAAGCCATATTTGGTTATTTTTAAAGTGGGCCTGCGTTAAATTGGCGCATTCGCTTATATACCTTGGATATTTAAGCAGGGTTTTTATTAAATCCAGCTCCTGCTGCGGCGTGTCTTTGGCGGCAATTTGCGGCGCGGCGGCTTTTGTCTGCGGCTGCTGCGCCGCCGTTTTTTGCGCCACTTTGGAAAAGATAATCTCGCCCTCTATGCCCAGCCTGTCGGCCACAAGGCGGGCCCATTCCTGCTTGATAATCGGGTCGGCCTGTTTTTGTATAGTTTCCACCAGGCGCGCGGCGATATTGGTTTTATCCTGAGGGGTTAACTGGTCTTTGCCTTTTAAAAGCAAATCGGCCTGAAAGTTTATTATATCTTTTGCTTTGCCCGTTAAATCGCGGAAGGCCTGGGGGCCGCGGGCCGTTATGTACTCGTCAGGGTCCATGTCTTCGGGCAGCGTCAGCACGCGCACGTAGAGGCCGTTTTCAACCAAAATTAAGGCGGCGCGCAGGGCGGCGTTTATGCCCGCGCTGTCAGGGTCAAACACCACCACTATATCGCTTGCGTATCTTTTTAAAAGTTTGGCGTGCGCGTCGGTAAAAGATGTGCCCAGCGGCGCGACGCAATTTTCCACCCCGGCCTGATGGGCTGCTATAACGTCCATGTAGCCTTCAAGCAAAATAGCGCAGCCCTCTTTGCGAATGGCGGGGCCGGCAAAATTCAGCGCGTACAAAACGCGGCTTTTATCAAACAGCGGCGTTTGTGGGGAGTTTAGATACTTTGGCTGCCCCTCGCCCATAACGCGCCCGCCGAAGGCCACGGCCTCGGCGCGGTGGTTAAAGATGGGGAACATCAGGCGGTTTTTAAAGTAATCCGTGCCGGTTGTTGCTGAGGCAAGGCCCAAAGTTTTTAAATCCTGCAGGCTGTGGCCCGCGGCCGCGGCGGCTTTTGTAAGGCCTTCAAAGGCGGCGCAGCCAAGCGTAAATTTTTGCGCGGTTTCTTTGGTTAAACTGCGGTTTTTTATGTAGGCGCGCGCGGCCTCTCCCGCAGTTGACATCAGCTGTTTGTGGTAGAACTGCGCGGCAAAATCCATTATTTTATAAAGTTTAAGGCGGTGCTTTTCATCGTCGGACATTGCCTCTTCTTTGCGCCACTGCACGCCGGCGCGCTCGGCAAGTTTGCGGGCGGCCTCGTTGAAGGATAAATTTTCTATCTTCATTAAAAAGGCAAAAACGTCGCCGCCGGTTTGGCAGCCGAAGCAATAAAACAAACCCTTATCGGGGCTGATGGTAAAAGAGGGCGTCTTCTCCTGGTGGAAGGGGCAGCAGGCTTTGTACGTGCGCCCGGCTTTTTTAATTGCGGGCACGTATTCTTTTACCAGCTCCAGTATATCAACGCCGTCGCGGATTTGTTCTATTATATTATCGTTCATTAAGCTAAAGTTTTTGCTGCCAGATTGTTTTTTTACCTCTCCGTTGAGGGGAGAGGGCAGGGTGAATGTCGGCTTTATATCAAATTGAGTAACAACTTTTATGAGATTGCCGCAGCCCCTTGGGCTTCGCAATGACGGCATATAACTGCCGGCATTCACCCTCACCCGCCCGCTTCGCGGTCGACCTCTCCCCTCTGGTGAGAGGTGACGAGGTGGGCGGGGCAATTCTTTTAAACTTTATGGCTGTACAAGACACAACAACCCGCTGTTAAAGCGGGTGTTGTGCTTGTTTTTTTAATTACTAAAAGCGTTTTCTTTTAGTTCTTCTCATTCTGCGTTGCGCTTCCTGAGATTTAAGTTTGCGCTTAATGCTCGGCGGGGTGTAGTTTTCCCTTCTTTTGATTTCTTTGAGTATGCCGTTTTTCTCGCACTCTCTTTTGAAGCGTTTTAGCGCCTCTTCCAGATGTTCCGCGTCGCGTACTTTGATAAATACCATTTTAAAAATTCACCACCTTGCTTTACTGCTTAAACCATATTATACGATTTTAAGAGGTGCGTGTCTATAGGCGGCTAAGCCTTCTAATCCTTTTTAAAACCGATTTTTTTGATATCGTCTTTGCCCTCATCCATAAGGGCGTTTAGCACGGCTGTTATCTCTTCTTGATTGATAACCCTTGTCTGCGCGCCGTAAAAAACGGCTAAATCCCTGTCCAGCATGACGCGTTGGCCGCGATTTGTGAGCGGTTAAATTTTACCCTGCCGGCCACAAAAACCTGCGCCCCGCCATAAGGTGGTAATGCAGGTGCATTACGCTTTGCCCGGCGCCTTTGCCGTTGTTGGCAACCAGCCTGAAATCTTTTATCCCCAGCTCTTTGGCTATTTTTGCCGCCGTAAGCTGTATTTTGCCCAGCAGCAGGGCGTCTTCTTCGGCCGCTTCGCTTAAAGAGGCAATGTGTTTGACGGGTATTATAAGTATATGCGTCGGCGCCTGGGGGTTTAAATCTTTAAAGGCGGCAATGTCTTCGTCCTGGTATATCAGCCGGGCCTGCGTCCGGCCGCTTGCTATATTGCAAAAAATACAATTTTCCATGGCATAATTGTAACATTTTTGTCATTACCTTTAGGTATTGACTTTTCTTCTCATAAAGCTACAATAATAGTAATGGGTATGTGCGCCGGATAAGCAATTGCAATATTTGCCTGATATTTTAGCCGGTGTCGGTGCGGGTTTTTGCCGTGTGTACCTGTTGTATCTATCGAAATAAAAGGAGGGCAGATGTTTAAGCTCAAGAAAAAAGGTTCTACGCTGGCCGAAATACTAATAGTTGCAATGATAGTGTCAATCCTCTGCGCGATAGCATATCCCGTGTATACAAAATCAGTAACAAAATCCCGCGTGGCTCAAGCCGTAAACCTGGTGGAATTGGTTTACAATAAACAAGCCGTAAGCTACGCCCGCACG
>JAISVV010000055.1 GCA_031271365.1 Elusimicrobiota bacterium
GATTACGCCGGCGCGTTTAACGCCGCCGCGCTTACTTATCATACCGCCCTTAACATAGCCAATGCGCGCCTTGACCTTATAGACAAAAGCCCCGACCTTACTCAAAACCCGCTTGCCACGCGGCTGCAAATAACGGCCTGGCAAATACTGACGCAATTGTATTTATCCCCCTATCTAACGCCGCAGCAGCGCAACGAAATTGATAACGCCGCCTCCTGGAGTTTGCATCAATTAGGGCTTATAGAGGAGCAGTATAACACCCCCTTTGAAGGCCTAGAGCATATGTTTGCGCTTATGATAATTGCGCAGGCAAAGTATCAAAGCGTACAAACAGAGCAGGATTATATCGCCATGGAAAGCGGCGCCCCGAAAACGCGCGAAATTATACCGGAACTTATCCGCGATATAGAAAACAGCGCCCGCAGGCCTTATACAAGCGCAACTTTTTACGCCTTGGCGCTGCGCTCTATCTACGATTTGGGCGGCGCGCAGGCATTTTATAAAAGCCAGCAAAACCTGCGCGCGGTTTTAAACCGCCGGCCGGTAACTTACTGGCTGCCTGCTATGATATCGCGGGAGGTTAAAACGCTTATAAACCGCTACGGCGACATAGAAAACTACAGCTCGCAGGAGCGCTTTGCCGCCGCTTTATGCCACGAAAGCATATACCCGCTGGCCAAAGAAATTATCACCAAAGATTTTTTTGAAGCGCAAAACAAAGTTTTTAAAGTTAACGCCGCGCTTTGCCTGCTTAACGCCCCGCAGTCCAGCGAAAGAGAAAGGGCGCAAAGCGCCGGGTTTATAGAAAAAACCTACTTTACAAAAACCATGCCGGCGCCTTCCCACGGGATAGCCGGCCCGGGCATCGCTTTGCCGCTGGAGTTTATTTCCCCCGAGGGCGTTAACATTATAAGCCTGCACCCGAAAGAGGCCGCCGTCCTGCGCGGGCGCATGATACAGGCGCTTTGGCAAAACACGCAAAAATACGGCAATAAATTTGTCGAGGGCAACTACGACCAAGCCGTAAAACAAGCTGACGGCAGCGTCCGCCCCATGGAAGTTGTTATACAATACGGCACCGTCGCGGCGGAATTTATAACGCTGGACTTAATAATAGCCGCCGTAAGCGGCGGCGCTTCGCTTACGGCAAGCATACCGCGCCTGGGCGGCAGATTAATTATGGCCGGCGCAAAAAACGGGGCAAAAACCATGCGCCTTTTTAAAACCGCCGGCATGGCGCGCGGCGCGGCCGAAATAAAAGCGCAGCTTGCGGCAAATTTATCTAAAATGGCGCAAAACGCAAAGCATTTGCCGGCTGCAATGGCGCAAGGGCTGAAAAACGGAATGGAAATCGCCGTCAAAGACCCTGCTTTCGCCGGCATGACGGCGGATTTAAGCGTGGTAACAGCGCAAGGATACGGCAAAGTGGGGCAATACGTTTTAAGCAATATAGGCACAGCCGGCGCCGCAAGGAGTTATATGGCTTTCCAGCACGTCTTTGACGCGGAGGTGGCGGCATTAAAACAAACCGTGCGGCGCGAGCTGGCCGCCGGCGGCGCGCTAAGCGCCGGCACTAAAAAACAAATTAAAGAAATAGGCGACGCTATTTTATACTTTAAAACAACCCCCTACGCGGGCGAAAAATGGCTTGCCGACGCGCGTAAAATTTACGCAAGCGCGTTTGCGCAAAACTCCGCCCGGGCGCGCGCTATGACGCTTGTTGCGGGCGCAAGATATCCTTTGTCCAACCTCGATAATTACGGCTTTTATAAATTTTTACGCCGCACGGGCCCTGCTTCGCCGATCGCCCAAACGCAGGGCATAGTATATAAAGGCCTTGCTTTAAACGAAGAAAGCCTTATAAATATCTATAAAAACGGGCTAAGGACGCAGGACGCCGGCAGGCACACCGCCGGGCACATTTACGGCCATACGCCCGACGCCGGCGGCATGTACGGCATTTGGGCGGCAAGCCCGCATGAGTTTATCTCGCAGGTAAGCGTGGCGGAAAGCTATGCCTTTATGCGCCTTACACCCCAAAAGCCCATACCTTCCATTGTGGAAATACTGCCAAATAAAAATGTAAAGTGGCTGCCGGGCCCGGACGGCCAGTATACCCACAACGATATACCCGCCGTTTCCATAAAACGCATAAGCGTTATGCTAAACGTGGACGGGCAGACCCGCTGGGGGCAGCTGCTGTTTAAAGACGGCGCGTTTACCTTTATACCTTATTAACCAATTCCCGCCATTTTTAGCTACAATGTTGGTATAAAACCAACAGGGGGTGTTTTATGCAAAAAGTTATAATTGCGGTATTTTTAAGTTTTTCTCTGGCCGCTGCCGCCGCCGCGCAGGAAACGCGGGTTATAGAACTTAAAAAGCCGCAGCTTACCAAAGGCAAAGCGGTAATGACGGCTTTAAACCGGCGCCAAAGCGTGCGCTGGTTTGATAAACGCGAGCTTGATTTGCAAACTTTATCAAACCTTATGTGGGCGGCAACCGGCGTTAACCGCGAGGACGGCCGGCGCACCAACCCCACCGCCATGAACCGGCAGGAAATAGACGTCTACGCCTGCCTTAAAGACGGCGCGTATCTCTACAACCCGCAAAAGCATATTTTAGAGCAGGTTTCCGCCGGGGACTGCCGCGTTTTAGGCGCGCCGGTAACGCTGGCTATTGTCGCTAAAGAAGAGCTGCCCAATAATTATCACTATACAGACGCCGGTTATGTATCGCAGAATATTTATTTATTTGCAGCCGGCATGGGGCTTGCCACGGTAGCGCGCGGCAGTATGCCCGATGGCCTGCAGGATACGCTGCGCATAAAGAAAGGCTATAAAATAATACTTAATCACCCCGTCGGCTACCCTAATACGGATAAATAAACCTTTAAACGCGCGGCCGCGGCTGCGGCTGCGCGTTTTTAATTGTTGTTAACCCGGGCCGCCGTTTTGGCAACGCCCCGGCCGCGCCGGTTTAAACGCGGTTAAAACCCGCCCAGGGCGCCGTAAGAGGAAGTAAAATCCAAAAACGGGCTGTAGATATCCATTATATTTTTTACCGCGCTGTAGAAAGCGTAGCCCAGCCATGCCGATAAGGCCATAAACACAATGGTGTAAACCAGCTTAAATTTGCCGCTTATAACCGGCGAGAGCCACACAAAAATTAAGTTAAACGGCCCAATAAGCAAAAACAGCAGCCACACGCCCCAATGTTTGTAATAAAACGCCACGTGTTTGCCCTGCCCCGCGCCGCAGCGGCGGCAGTAATTATCGGCTGTGTCTATAGGTTGTTTACATTTCCAACAGTTCATTAAAATTCTACCCCCTTGGCGCGCAGATAGGTTTTTATTTTAGAGCGCGCCCTTGCCGTTTTGGCGGCTTCAAGCCACTGGGCTTTGGGCTCGGCGTTTTTTTTGGTTTGTATTTCGCAGATATCGCCGCTTTTAAGCTCGCTGTTCATCTTTACCATTTTGCCGTTAACCAGGGCGCCGCTGTAATGCTCGCCTATTTCGGTATGCACGAGGTAGGCAAAATCCAGCGGGGTGGCGCGCTCGGGCAGCACTTTAACGTCGCCCTTTGGGGTAAAGACGAAAATTTGGCTTAAATTGATGTCGGTTTGGAAACTTTCCAAAAATTCCCTTGGCGCGGTTAAGTCGCGCTGCCATTCTATCCATTGGCGTATCCAGTTTAGCTTTTCGTCGAGGTGCGGGTCCGCCTTGCTGCCAAGTTTGTAGCGCCAGTGCGCGGCTATGCCGTATTCGCAGGTGCGGTGCATTTCTTCGGTGCGGATTTGCACTTCCACCAAAGCGCCTTCAAAAAACACGGTGGTGTGTATGCTTTGGTACATATTCATCTTGGGCATGGCGATATAATCGGTAAAGGAACCGGCAACCGGCTTAAAATTAGCGTGCAAAGCGCCCAAAGCGCGGTAGCAGTCCAGCTTATTATCGGTTATTATGCGCACGCCCAGCAAATCCTGTATTTGGTCAAAGCCGGAGTTTTGCTTTTTCATCTTGCGGTATATGGAAAAATTGTTTTTAACGCGCGCCAGAAGTTTGTGGGGTATTTGGTCTTTATCCAAAACGCCGCCCAAAACTTTGGTGAAGGCGGCCAGCTTATTGTCTAAATCTTTCTCCAGCCTTTTAACGCCGTCTTCCACTATTTTATGTTCCTGCGGGTGCAGATATTTAAAGGATAAATCCTCAAGCTCGTTTTTTATGCTGAACATACCCAGCCGCTGCGCCAAAGGCGCATAGAGGGTAAGCGTTTCTAAAGCCTTTTCCTTTTGGCGCGGCGGGGGCAGGGCGTCAAGGGTTTTCATATTGTGCATTCTGTCGGCCAGCTTGATTAAGATAATGCGCATATCGTGCGATACGGCTATTAGCATTTTGCGCCAGTTTTCGGCGGTTTCTTCGTCGGCGGAAGTATTTTCCAGCTTGTCTATTTTTGTAAGGCCGGCCACCATGGCGGCGATATCTTTATTAAAGTTTTTTTCTATTTCGGCGACGGTTGCGGGGGTGTCCTCCACCACGTCGTGCAGAAGGGCGGCCGATATGGTGTCAACGTCCAGTTTATGTTCCAGCATAATTTTTGCCACGGCCACGGCATGGATAAAAAACGGCTCGCCGGTAAGGCGTTTTTGGCCTTCGTGGGCGGCCTTGGCGAAGTTATAGGCCTTCTCTATCAAAATGGTGTCTTGGGCAGGGTTGTAGCTTTTAAAATTATCCAGAAGTTCTTTTAAATCAGCGTCCATAATTATTACCGGGGAACACTTCGTCTATAATTATTTTTGCGGCTTTTTCGGCTACGCCGCCCTCGCCCAAATCCTGGCGGATTTTTAGCAGCTTCTCGCGCATGGCGCAGTAGGCTTTCTCGCTGCTTAAAACGGCGCACACTTCTTTGGCCACGGCGGCCACGGCGGCGTCTTTTTGTATAAGCTCTTTAACCACCTGTTTTTTGCTTAAAATGTTTACCAGCGAGATATAAGGCACTTTTATAATAAGTTTGGCTATTTGGTAAGTTATCCAGTTGGTTTTGTAAACAACTATCATAGGCAGGCCCAAAAGCGCGCATTCCAAGGTGGCGGTGCCGGAGCAGGTTACAACAAAATCCATATCGCTTCTGGCGGCAAAATCGTTTTCGCGCACTATATTAAAGCCTTGCGGCAGCCTGCCGCCCATAAGTTCGGCAAGTTTAGCGTCAGACACTTCCGGCACGGCAAAAAAATGGGCCGTCGCGTTGGGGTATCTGCGCTTAATTTCTACAAAAGAATCCCAAAAAAGCCGCGTGTGGCGGGCAATTTCGCCCGGGCGGCTGCCGGGCAGGAAGCCTATCTTCCAGTCCTTTTGCGCGCCGTCTTGGTAGGTTTTGGGTTTTGGCTCGGGCATGGTGTCTAAAAGCGGGTTGCCCAAAAATATCGCGTCGCCGCCTAAATCGGTATAAATCTTTTTTTCAAACGGAAAAATTACAAACATTTTTTTTGCAAGCCGCACAATGGTTTTTGCGCGGTAGCCGCGGCTGGCCCAAACCTGCGGGCACACAGAATAATAAGTGGCCACGCCGCGGTGCTTGGCAAGGCCCAAAACCTGGTGGTTAAAGCCGTAAAAATCTATAGTAATAGCGCAGGCCGGCTGCTGCTGGTTTATATATTTTTTAACCATCTTTAAAAGCCGCAGCCACAGGGGGATTTTTTTAAAAGGCTCCACAAAACCGCTTGCGCCTTTGGATACCAGGTTATACAAAAACTTATCGCTTGCCGCTCTCATACGCTCGCCGCCCATGGCGGTAACGCTTACCTCCGGCGCGTAAGCCTTGATGGCTTTTATAAGGTTGCTTGCGTGCACATCGCCGGAAACATCTCCGGCCACCACAAGGATATTTTTGGAGTTTTGTATAATTTGCGGCATTTTATTTGCCTCTTAGGTTGCCTAAAGTTTCGTCCACAACAACTTTAGCGGCGGCGCCCAAATCTTTAACCATGTCTATGGCGGTGGGTTTTTTGGGCTCCTCGCTGCCTTTGGGCACGTTATAGCGTTTAATCTCGTCTATAATTTTTAGCGCAAGCTGCAAAGCCTCGCTGCCGCGCTCGCCGCTGGGGCCGGGCGTTTTGCAGTTGCGTATACAATCGGCAAAGTGCATAATTTCGGACGTAATGGGCATTTGCTTGTCAAAGGCGGGGTAGATAACGTCAACGTCTTCTAAAGAGCGGATAACCGGCACTTTTTTGCGGTACGCTTTAACGCGGGCGTTCATAAAATCTACGGATATATACGCGTCGGGCTGGTAAAGGTTCATGTAGCGCGCGCGCTCAAAGCTGATGCGGCTTGCCGTAACGTCCGCCGTGCAGCCGTTTTTAAACTTAAAGCGCACGTTGGCGATATCCTCATGCTCGGAAAACGCGCTTAAACCAACCGCGTCAATGCTTTCCACGGGGCTTTGCAGCATGGTTAAAAGCAGGTCTATATCGTGTATCATCAAATCCAGCACTACGCCGATATTAGACATACGCGGGTCGTACGGGCCAAGGCGTTTGATAGCGATAAATTTAGGGTCTTTTATATACTTAAACGCTTCTAAAACGGCGGGGTTAAAACGCTCCACGTGGCCGATTTGCAGGATAACGTCCTTTTCTTTGGCTTTGGCTATAAGTTCGCGCGCCTGCTCCATGCTGGAGGCTATGGGCTTTTCCATCAGCGTGTTTACGCCGCGCTCAAGGCAGTACATGCCGATTTGGTGGTGCAGCTCCGTGGGCGCGGCCACTATAACGGCGTCCACCTGCGGCACGATTTCCTGATAGCGGGTATAGGCGGTGCAATTGTATTCCCAGGCGAGCTTTTGGGCTTTTGTAGCGTCTCTGTCGCACACGCCGACAAGCTCTATCCCCTGCATTTTAGATAAAGTGCGCACATGGAAAGTGCCTATCTTGCCCGCGCCGATGACGCCAAATTTTATCTTTTTTTCGCTCATATCATGCACCTCGCTGCGTTTTTTGTATTATACCATTTAAATATTAGCTATAATTGATACATGAAAGAGCGCACTTTA
>JAISVV010000056.1 GCA_031271365.1 Elusimicrobiota bacterium
TTAACCTTAAAAAAGATTTGCCCGCTATCCGCGCCATGCAAAAAGAAATTGCTTTGCAGGTGGATAAAACCGCCGACGCCGCCGGCGCCGTTTTGGCCGCCGAAGCGCTTAAAGGGCAAAAGAGCAATATCATCGTAGGCGATACCTACCGGGGCGAAGAAACCCTGCGCCGCAAAGAATATTACCTTGCCAACCCGTCTAAAATACCTTTTTATCAAAAGGAAATGGGCGAAACAAAACGCCGCGACGCATATATTAAAGCCTCAAAAGAAGCCGATAAATTAGAAAACGAATTAATAGCTTTTGTTGACGGCAAAATGTACGCGCTGGACGAAGCCAATTTAGAATTAGCGGCCAAATACTGGGCCGGCCGCGTGCTAAACGATAAAGACACCACGTTTGAAGAACTTGCCGTATATTCTATAAACTGGATTGGAGATAGCAATTTAAAAAATCAGCTTATGATGATGATAAAATATTACGTAGAGCAAGGCAGTATAGCCCCGCTTACGCAAGAAGAACAGCAGGAATATGATAAAAATAAAGATGCAGCTTGGGCCTTATTGCACGCCGGTTTTTTTGATAAAGAGTTAGATGCTTCTTTAAGCGGGGAGGACTGCGTTAATCTCCTTGCGCGCCATTACGCCGAGTATAATGCAAAAAATGATTGGGATTGGGCGTTGATTGCGGGGCATCTTTCCTCCTATCAGGCGGGCGAGAGAATTTTGGCTGAAAGTAAAGAAGCGGTTAAAAATAACGAAGCGCGCCGGCTTTCTTTAGAAGAAAACGAACGCGTTAACGCCTGCGTAAAAAAACTGCGCGACAATCACCCGCGCAGCGGCGTGGAAATATAAACTATAATATCAGTAAGCTATGAAATTTAAAACCATCTACCAATGCCAAAAGTGCGGGCAGCAAACGCCAAAGTGGGCCGGCCAATGCCCCGCCTGCGGCGAGTGGAATACCCTTGCCGAAGAAGTTATTAAGCCGGAAAGCAAAGCCGCGCCCAAAAATAAATCGCTGACGGATTTTACCTCCGAAATCACCCCTTTAACCCAAGGAGCGGCTTTAAAAGAAGAACGCTACCCCAGCGGCGTTAAAGAATTTGACCGCCTTTTATCCGGCGGCCTGGTTAAAGGCCAGCTTATTTTGCTTGCGGGCGCGCCGGGCATAGGCAAAAGCACGCTTATGCTGCAAATTGCCGGCGCGCTTTCCAAAGACAAAAAGGTTTTATATGTATCGGGGGAAGAGAGCATACCCCAAATTTCCGCCCGCGCCAAACGCCTTAACTGCGGGGGGGAAAACATCCTTCTCCTCTCCGAAACCAATACCGAAAACGTCATAGCCGCCGTTGATAAAACCGCGCCCGACGTGCTTATAATAGACTCCATACAAACGCTGTACCACCCGCAGTTTAGCTCTTCGGCCGGCACCATAGGCCAAGTGCGCGAAAACGCCGGCGAAATCCTTCGCCTGGCAAAGCCAAAAGGCATAAGCGTTTTTATCCTTGGCCACGTAACCAAGGACGGCGCCCTTGCCGGCCCCAAAGTTTTAGAACATATGGTGGACACCGTTTTATATTTTGACACCGAAAAGGACAGCCTGCTGCGCCTTATCCGCGCGCACAAAAACCGCTTTGGCGCAACGTCCGAGGTGGCTTTGTTTAAAATGACCGCCAAAGGCTTAGAAGACGTGGAAGACGCCAGCGCCTATTTTGCCCAAACCTCGCGCGCGCAAAGCCTGGTAGGCCGCGCGTTCAGCGTCAGCCTGGAAGGCGCAAGGCCTATTTTAACCGAGGTGCAGGCCTTGGTAAGCCCAACCCATTTCCCCTACCCGCGGCGCATAGCAACCGGCATGGATTTAAACCGCTGCCAAATGCTTTTGGCCGCGCTGGAAAAACACGTAAGCCTTAATTTAGATACGAAAGACGTTTACGTAAGCCTTGCCGGCGGCGTTAAAATTAACGACCCCGCCTTAGATTTAGCCGTCTGCGCCGCCGTAATAAGCTCCGCGCGCGACATAGCTTTGCCCGCCGCGTCGGCCTTTATCGGCGAGGTGGGCATATTAGGCCAGGTAGCCCCCGCCGGCGCCATGGAGCGGCGCATAGAAGAAGCCCGCCGCCTGGCAATGTCCAAAATCCATACTGCCAAAACCAACAATAAAACCGCCGCCAAAGGCGGCGATATCATAGAAGTGCAAGACTTGCTTTCCTTGGCGGCAAAACTCAGGTAACGCATTTTGATATAATGTATAGATACCCGCGCGTGCGTACGGGGGGCGCGTCGCGGGGATACTTTACCCCGAAGGATAAAATTTTATGCCGCTTTGGATTTTCCGCCTGTCGGCTTTGATGGGCCTTCCGTTCTTAGTTTATATTTTTGTAGCGCAGGATTTGTACAGCCTGGCCCTTGCTTTTTTGTGCGGCCTGGTAGTTGTACTGGCCGAATATTTTGTGCGCAGCGTAAAGCTTGTAAGCATTATGATTGCCATTTTCGGCGCGTTGTGCGGCTATGCCATGTATATGCTGTTTGACTATATCGTGCTAAAGATGGGCATTCCCGACGTAGACCTTTATTGGGCCATGCACAAAACCATAGCCGCCGGCAGCTTAACCGTGCTGGCCGGGTTTTTAAGCATTTTAAAAGCCTCGGAAATTGAGGGCCTCTCCAAGCGCGGCAGCCAAAATAAAATTGTGGACATGAGCGCCATCATCGACGGCCGCATAGTTGACTTGTGCGAAACCGGTTTTTTAACCGGCGTTCTGGTAATACCGCAGTTTGTGATAGAAAAACTTACCGCGCTGGCCTCCTCAAAAGATTTGATGGAAAAGGCCCGCGGCCGCCGCGGGCTTGATATAGTGTCGCGCCTTAAAGAAATTAAGGCCGTGCCCGTTAAAACCACCACAAAAGATTTTAAAGCCGTCGGCGATATAGACCGCGTTGTCGCGCTGGCCTCTCACTTTGACGGGGAAATTGTAACAATAGATTTTAACGTCAATAAAGCGGCCGTAATTAAAGACGTGCCCGTTTTAAATATAAGCGATTTAACCACCGCTCTGAAGCCCGTGGTGCTCCCCGGCGAGAGTATGTCCATCTTTATCATGAAAGAAGGCAAAGAGCAGGAGCAGGGCATAGGCTATCTAGACGACGGCACCATGGTGGTGGTGGAAGGCGCGCGCCGCCATATCGGCAAACGCGCCGAGGTTGCGGTGCATTCTATTTTGCAAACTTCTTCCGGCCGCATGATTTTTGCCAAAGTTAAGCACGAGTAAATGAAAGCGGTTTCCGTTATTATAGTTGCCGGCGGCGCCGGTAAACGCATGGGGCGGCCAAAACAAATGCTGCTTATAGGCGCCAAAGCCGTTTTGGCGCGCAGCGTAGAGGCTATGGCGGCGGTTAAACCCGCGCAGATTATAGTTGTAACCGCGCCGGATATCTTTACAAAATTAAGCAAAACGTACGCGGGTTTAGAATATGCGCCGGCGGGGCAGACGCGGCTTCAGTCGGTGATAAACGGCGTAAGCAAGGTAAGCCCAAAAAGCAAACTTATTGCGGTGCACGACGGCGCGCGGCCTTTTGTAAGCCCCGCCGCCGCTTTGGCCTGCCTTAAAGCGGCGGCTAAAAATAAAGCCGCCGTTTTGGCCGCGCCGGTTAAAGATACTATTAAAGTCGTAAAATCAGGCCGCGTGGTTAAAACGTTGGACCGCGCCCTTTTATACGCCGCGCAAACGCCGCAGTGTTACCGGGCGCAAACGCTTAAGGCCGCGCTTAAAAAATACGGCCGTCTTAAAAACGCCACGGACGAGAGCCAGCTGGTAGAAAAAATGGGCGTAAAAGTAGCGGCGGTTTTATCCGGCTATGAAAACATAAAAATAACCACGCCCGAGGATTTAATTTTCGCGGACGCCATATGCAAAACAAAAAAGAAAAACAAATTAAAGTAGGTTTCGGGTTTGACATACACCGCCTTGTGGAAGGCCGCAGGCTTATCATAGGCGGTGCGGACCTTGGCTATAATAAAGGCCTTTTGGGCCACTCCGACGGCGACGTTTTGCTGCACGCCGTCTGCGACGCCGCCCTTGGCGCCTGCGCCGCCGGCGAGATAGGCCAGTATTATCCCCCGACGGACGCTACTATCGCCGGTATTTCCAGCGTGGTTATAACAAAACGCGTTTTGGAAGTTTTAGAAGAGCGCGGCGCGCAAATTGCGCATATAGACGCAACAATTATCGCCGAAGAACCTAAAATGCGCCCGCATTACGATTTAGTGCGCGCCAGCCTGGATAAAATTTTTAAACTGGGCCTTGAAAATATCAGCTTTAAAGCCAAAAGCCACGAAGGCCTTGGCGAAATAGGCCGCGGCGAGGCTATCGCCTGCCATGCGGTTGTTACAATAAAAATGTAGAGGTAATAAGATGACCAAAACTTACTTAACGCTTTTCTTTGCCGCATTAATTTTATCGGCCTGCGGCGGCGCCAAAAATTATAAAACCTATCAGGGCATAAATTACCAGGATTACGAACGCCGGGGCCAAAGCGCCGCCGCGGCGCAAATTACGCTTGAGGGCGTACAGCAAAGCGATATCGAGGCGCCCAAATTTGATTTTGAAGTGGACGCCTTCGGCAACGAAGTGATAGAAAGCGTGGGCAGCTCTTACGGCGAAGCGGTGGTTGCCATGGCCTCTAAAAAAGTGTTTTTGGATAAAGAAGCGCAAACAAAGGATATTGCCGTTTTGCAGCGCGTTTTAGACAGCGCCTATCAGGTCGCCCAGCAGCAGTACAGGCCGGCGGGGTTTACGTATTCCATGTCGCCGGCGGGCACGGTTAACCCGCTTGCCGTGATGGACGTGCAATGTATTTTGGGCGAGACGTCCGCCAACGCCAGAGGCAAAGAAACGTGCGATTTATTTTTTGAAGAAATAGAAAAACAATACGCTCTGGAAAGCGCTAAAGAGGCGCAACTGCAATGATAAAGTTTTACAATACTCTCTGCCGCGCAAAGCAGCAGTTTACGCCGCAAAACCCGCAGGAAGTTACGCTTTATACCTGCGGGCCGACGGTGTACAACTACGCGCACATCGGCAATTTAAGAACCTATATCTTTGAAGATTTAGTAGTGCGCGTTTTAAAAAGCAAGTACCCCGTAAAACGCATAATGAATATTACCGACGTGGGCCACCTAACCTCCGATTGCGACGAGGGCGAGGATAAAATGGAACTTGGCGCCCGCCGCGAAGGCCAAAGCGCAAAAGAGCTGGCCTTAAAATACGAGCAAAAATTTTTTGAAGATTTTGACGCCCTAAACTGCCTGCGCCCGCAGCTTACGCCCCGCGCTACGGACCATATCAGCGGCATGATAGATTTAATAAAAGCGTTAGAGGATAAAGGCTATACCTACAAAACCTCGGACGGCATTTATTTTGATACGGCCAAATTCCCGCGTTACGGCGAATTGGTGGGCAAAAGCCATCTGGAGGGCCTAAAATCGGGCGCGCGCGTAGAGTTTAACAGCGAAAAGCGCAACGCAAGCGATTTTGCTTTATGGAAATTTTCCCCCAAAAACGAGCGCAGGCAGATGGAATGGCCAAGCCCGTGGGGTATCGGCTTTCCGGGCTGGCATGTGGAGTGCTCGGCCATGGCCATGGAATATTTGGGCGATACCTTAGATATGCACTGCGGCGGCGTGGACCACGTGCCTGTGCATCACACCAACGAGATAGCGCAGTCGGAGGCGGCCACCGGCAAGCCTTACGCGCGCTTTTGGGTGCACGGGGAGTTTTTGGTAATTTCCGCGGGTAAAATGTCTAAAAGCGCGGGCGCGTTCCTTACGCTGGACGCTTTAAAAGAAAAGGGCTATCATCCGCTTGATTACCGCTACCTTTGCTTAACCGCGCATTACCGCACGCAGCTTGATTTTTCCTTTGAGTCAATGGCGTTTGCGCGCGCTACGTTAAAAGGTTTGTACGAACGCGTCTGCGTCTTAAAAGAAGATGATAAAGCCGCCGGCAACCCCGCCGCCCTGCAAGAGGCCATGGATAAATTTACGCAAGCCATGTATGATGATATAAACTCGCCCAAAGCTTTATCTGTTTTGTGGGAGTATATAAAATCAGCCGCGTCTAACCGCGATAAACTGGCCTTTTTGCAGCACGCCGACGCGTTTTTAGGCCTTTCTCTTTTAGAACAGGAAGCCGAGCCCATGCTGCCCCCCGCCGCCGAAGAACTGCTGCGCCGCCGCAGCCAGGCGCGCAAGGATAAGGATTTTAAAACCTCCGACGAGCTTAGAGCGGAGCTGGAAAAAATGGGTATTATGGTAAGAGATACGCCCAAAGGCCAGGAGTGGGCTTTAAAATAACCGGCGCAGGCGCGCGGATACGGCGTTAGTATTTTAAAACGGCTTCTTGTATGGGGGTATCAGGTTCCAGCATGGCGACGGCTTTAATGTTGTTGTGCGTTTTGTAGCCGCGCAGGCCCAAATAATCAAAATAATCTATGGTAAGGTTTTTGCCGGGGCCGGCTATAACTTTGTGATGCGATACCAAAACGGCCGCGCCTTCGGGCGCGGCTTTTAGCGTTTTAAGGCGGGCTTTATCCCGGGCGTAAAGGTCTATATAGGGTATGACATAAAACGGCAGTATTGCGGCAAAGTAAATAAAAAACCCCAAAAATAAGTACTTAAATAAGTTTTTGCCGTAAGCCCGCTGGGCCGCCTGTACAAGCAGCAAAAAAGAAATTATAAAAAATACCGTGGCCGAATAAAAGGGCCGCAAAATTAAATCTGTAGGCGCTAAGGCTAAAGCGCCCGCCAGAGCGCAGGCGGCGGCCCAAAATAAAACAGAGAGGTAAAAGGAATTGTCGGCCTTTATTTGCCCCCATTTTTCGCGCGCCAAAAACAAGGCTAAGGCCGGCGTTAAAAGCGGTATCAGATAGGTTGCGGCCAGCAAATCATTGGCGCGGTTTAAAAATAAAAACAATTTGCCCCAAATATTCTTTTGGTAAAAAGCAGTAAAATACCAATGCCCCGCCCGCACGCTAAGCCCGCTTGCGCCAAAAAGCAAAACCAGGCCCAAAACAATACCCGCCGCATAGATGTAAAACCATGGCGGCAGTTTTATTTTTTTATACTTTGCCCAAGCCCAAAAAGCCGCGGTTATT
>JAISVV010000061.1 GCA_031271365.1 Elusimicrobiota bacterium
GGAAGATTCGCCCTACCGCCAAATCCGTTTTAAAGGCAAACACCAAACCACGTTTTATAAACTTGATAAAGGCCGGGGCAATGTGATAACTATGTTTACTTTCTCCAAAACCTTTGTGCCGGGCTTCAGGCTGGGCTATATAATCGGCAGCAAAGATTTGATAAGAAAGTTTGTTATCTTAAAGCAGTCGATGGACCTTTGCACCTCGCCTTTGCTGCAGCGCGTTACGTACGAGTTTTTAAAAAGCAATAAACTTGCGCCGCATATTAAAAAAATAGTTAAAATCTACGGCAAAAAGCGCGACTGCATGGTTAAAGCGCTTAAAAAATATATGCCCAAGGGCGTAACCTGGACGGAGCCCGAAGGCGGTTTATTTTTGTGGGTAGCGGCGCCCGGGCATATCAATTGCACAAAGATGTTCCCTACGGCGATTGAAAATAATGTGGCCTATGTGATAGGCTCGGCCTTCCACCACGACGGCGCGGGCGATAATACCATGCGCCTTAACTTCTCCTTCGCCACGCCGAAAGAGATTGAGGAAGGCATTAAACGCCTTGCCCAGGCCATTAAGGACGAATTGAAAAAGTAAGGGAATAATAAAAACAAAAACCCCCGGCCGCAGCCGGGGGTTTTTGTTTGCCAAAAAGCGGCGGCGCAATTTTTATGCCGGGCGTGCCCGGGGAAACGCGGTTAACAGGCGGCGTTCCATATCGGCGCGCAGGGCAAAAGCTGATTTTTGATTTCGGGCCCGAAAGCGGGAAATTGCGCCTGTGCCGCAAGCGGGCAGGCGCGGATGCGCAGCGCGGCTGAGGCCGTTATCACGCCGTCGCTAAAATATGGTAAAATTTATGGGTACATTTATATTTATACGCGCCGTTGCGCGCGTATTCGGAGGAGTTTACAATGGAACCAACTACAGCAGCCGCCGCAGCGGCGCCGGCCGCGGCGACGGGCATGAACGGCTTTTTCTTTTTAATGATAGCCTTCATCTTAATTTTTATGGTGCTCAGCATGAGGACCAATAAAAAACGCATGGCCCAGCAGCAACAGCTTATCGGCAGCCTTAAAAAAGGCGATAAGGTGATAATTTTAAACGGTATCGTCGCCACTATTGACGGGTTTAAAGATAATTTGCTGGAAGTAAAACTCTCCGAGGGTAATAAGGTTACTATTTTGCCCAGCGCGGTAATAAGCGTCTACAACGCGCAGCCCGCGCAGCAGGAGCAGGGGGCAAAAAAATAATGAACAAACTTGCTATTAAATGGACGGTTGTCCTTATAGCTTTATTCGGCTCGCTGGCGCTTTTGTACCCCAGCTACGAATGGTACAACCGCAGCGCAGCCGAGCGCGAAAAGCTGGAATCAACCGGCGACAGGCCGCAGCGCATTTTAAACCTGGGCCTGGATTTACGCGGCGGCAGCTCGCTGCTTTTGGAGCTTGATATAAACAAGCTGGAAGGCAAAGAAACGCTTAACGAAAGCATGCAGCGCGCGATAGAAATTATCCGCAACCGCATAGACCAATACGGCGTGGGCGAAATACCGATAATCCGCCAGGGGGAAAAGTGGATTTCAGTGCAGCTGCCCGGCATAGCCAACCCCGAGCAGGCCGAAGCCTTAATAGGCAAAACCGCCATGCTGGAATTTAGAATAGTGGTAGACACCCCCGCGGCGCAGGAGGCCGTCTCTAAAATCTACGAGATGGACGCCCCCTTTAACCCCGACGGCTCCCTTAAGCCCGAGGCGCAAAAACTTGTGCCCGCGGGCGTAAGCATAATGCGCGGCAAAGACGGCTATTTTGCGGCCGTAACCGACACCGCCCCCGTAACCGGCGCCGATTTGGAAGACGCCCGCGTAAACACCGGCGAGTACGGATTTCCGGAGGTCAGCTTTCAGTTTAACGCCGAGGGCAGCCGCAAATTTGGCCAGTTAACCGGCGCAAATATCAACAAACAGCTTGCCATAGTTTTAGACAATACCGTGCAAAGCGCGCCCACCATACAAAGCCGCATAACGCGCGACGGGCGCATAACCGGCCAGTTTACCAACGACGAAGCCCGCCAGCTTGCCATAGTGCTGCGCGCGGGCGCGCTGCCGGCGCCTGTGCATATTATCGAAAAGCGCGTAATCGGCCCGGGCTTGGGCGAAGACTCCATTAAAAGCGGCCTGCGCGCCTCTTTGATAGCGTTTGTCTTTATCGTGCTTTTTATGAGCGTTTACTACCGCGCGTCGGGCGTTATTTCCAGCGTGGCTTTGTGTTTAAACCTTGTGCTCTTGATGGCCCTTATGTCTTACTTCGGCGCCACGTTAACGCTGCCGGGCATAGCGGGTATCATACTCTCCTTAGCCATGGCCGTTGACGCCAACGTGCTTATCCTTGAGCGTATGCGCGAAGAGCGCCTTAAAGGCCAGCCGCTGCCGATAGCCATAAGAGAAGGCTACGACAAAGCCTGGAGCGCCATCTTTGACAGCAACCTTACCACGTGGATTGCCTCTGTGCTGCTGTTTCAGTTCGGCACGGGGCCGGTTAAGGGTTTTGCCCTTACGCTTACCATAGGTTTACTGGCGGGCGTGTTTACCTCCGTCTTTGTAACCAGGGCTATTTACGATTTACTTTTAACCTCCAACCCTAAGGATATCAGCATATGATCAAATATTTTAAGCTGTTGCCAAAAACAAATATAAATTTTATCGGCGCGCGCAAGGTATTTTTTATCCTCTCGGGCATTATTATGCTGGCGTGTTTGGGCTCGGTAATTTTTAAAGGCATGAATTACGGCCTCGATTTTACCGGCGGCACCATGGTGCAAGCGCAGTTTAAAGCCGATATGGACATACAAACTCTGCGTAAAATAATGTCGGACGGCAATATCAACGCCGATATACAAACCTTCGTCGGCAAAAACGCTTTCAGCATAAAAGTAAAAGGCAGCCAGGAGGAGGTTAACGGCGTTTCCACCCAGATAGAAACCGCCTTAAACGCCGCCGGCGCGCCCTTTGAAGTGGAAAGCAAGGATTTCGTGGGCCCTACCGTAGGCAATTATTTGGCCAAAAAAGCGGTTATGGCCTTTGTGCTTGCTATGGCGGCCATGATTATCTACATTGGCTTTAGGTTCCAAAATATCATTTGGGGCGGCATGGCCGTGGTGGCTTTGTTCCACGATGTGCTTTTGGCCGTGGGCGTGTTTTCCATCATGCGCCTGGAGGTGGACCTTATTATAGTCGCCGCCCTGCTGACTATAGCCGGCTTTTCGGTAAACGACACCATAGTGGTATTTGACCGCGTGAGGGAAAATATCAGGCTTAACCCCAAAGCCGCGTTTAAGGATATTTTAAACGTCAGCGTTAACGAAACTTGATCCAGGACTATAATAACCTCCCTGACGGCTGTATCGGCCACGGTTATTTTATTTATCTCCGGCGGCGATGTGCTGCGCAACTTTTCTTTTGCCATGCTTATCGGTTTAACCTCCGGCGTTTATACAACCATGTGCCTTGTGCCCGGGCTGGTTTATCAATGGACTAAAGACGGCAATTATACCGCCCTGGCCCAGGATGATACCGCCGGCGTTGCCCATAATGCCCGCCACGGCGCAGCCGGCTTTGAGCAGCCAAAGAAGAAAAATAAAAAAAGACACGGATAGCGCCTTGCGAAAGATAAAAAAGTTTAAAGTAGCCGTGCATTTAAAGGAAATACTCCGCCGCGTTAAACTGGCCAATATAGACACGGCCGCGGCGGGGTTTTCCACAGATAAAGATTTGGCGGTTTTTATAGCCGGCCTGCACGGCGCGCTGCAGCCGGGCGTAGTGTACGAGTTTATAGAAGGCTCGTGTATGGAGCTTTCGGCCGCGGGCGTGGCGCATAACGATATGTTCAGCGTATGCGTTTTAACGCTGGGCGATAAAATTGAGCGGGAAGTGGGCGCGCTGCATGAGGCGGCCCCGGCCTCCGCCGCCAATATAGTGATGTACGAATTTTTAAGAACGGCCGTAACCTTTGCGGCGGATTTAATTAAAGACGACGCCGAAAAAGAAGGGTATGAAACGGAAGGATACGAAATTTTGTCCTCCCCCGTCTTCTCCTACGTGCCGGAGCCCAAGTTTTTACGCGAGGCCGCCCGCGTAGACGCGCAAACAGCCAAAAAGGCCCTGGGCCCGCTTTTTGAGCGTTTAAACGCGCAAAAAATCAATGTTGCCTTTGACGGCAATATTGTTAAACCCAAAGCCACCGTGGCCTTTATAATGCCCTGGCGCAAGAAAAAAGGTAAAAAAAGATAATGCCCCGCAAAATAAGCGAACAAAAAAGAGCCCCGAAACTGCGCTTTAAGATAGTGGCGGTATTGATTTCCCTCTATGTGCATTTTACGGGTTTCTTTACGCGTTATATTATGGCCGGCAGCCAGGCTTCCGCAGATTTAGACAAGCGCCAGCGCGTCATTTACGCTTTTTGGCATAATCAGCAAACTTTTTTATTGTACCCCTACAGGAAGCGCGGCAAAATCTGCGTTTTGGTAAGCAGCAGCAAAGACGGCGAATATATCGCCAGAGCTTTGCCCAAGTTTAAGATGAAGGCGATGCGCGGCTCTTCTACGCGCGGCGGCTACAGCGCGCTTAGGGGGCTTATGGATATAGCGCAGGCGGGCTACAGCCCGGCTATTACGCCCGACGGCCCGCGCGGGCCCATTTATCACGCGCACGCCGGCGTTATTTACCTTGCGCAAAAAACGCGTTTGCCCATTATTGCCGCCGGCGTTGCCTGCAGCAATAAGTTTGCGGTAAACTCCTGGGATAAATTCCAGGTGCCGCTGCCTTTCGGCAAGTGCGCCATTGTTTACGCGGAGCCGGTTTGGGTCGGCGAGACCGACGATATAGAAGAAAGCCGCCGGCGCCTGAACGATTATCTTAACAATGCAACCGCCGAGGCAAAACGGCTTGTCGGCGATAAAACCTGATTATGGGCTATTTTGTTTTAATACTTATTAATTTATTGTTCCCCGTGGGCGGGTTGCTTATTATCGCGTATTTTTTGTTTTCTTCGCGGCGCAATTTGCTTAAAAGTTTAAAGAGCGAGTTTTCGCAGCGGTTTATGCTGCGCGCCGAGGGGCAGGTTTTGCGTGATTACATCTGGATACACGCCGCCAGCGTGGGCGAAGTGCGCTCCGTTATCAAACTGGCGCAGGATTTAAAAGAGGCTTACAACCGCCCGATTTTACTTACCGCCGCTACCGCCGCGGGGCGCAATGTCGCGCTGAAGGAGCCGGTTTTTGATAAAGCCGTTTTAATGCCCGTGGATTTTTACCCGCTGGTAAAACGTTTTATCCGCCTTTACGGCCCCAAAACTTTGCTTATTGTAGAAAGCGATTTTTGGCCTAATATGATAATCGCCAGCGGCCGCAGCGGGCTGGACGTGGGCGTGATAAACGCCCGCCTGTCGGTAAAAAGCGCGAAGCGTTACATATTTTTATCGCAGATTGTGGGGCTGGCTTTCCGTAATATAAAATTTATCTGCGCGCAGTCGCAGGCGATTAAAGAGCGCTATTTAACCCTGCCTTTAGAGCCCTCAAAAGTATACCTTACCGGCAATATTAAGTACGATATTTTAAACACCAGCCCGGCCCGCGCCGGCGAAGTGGAGGAAATTATAACCGCCCTCGGCTGGCAAAGCAGCCCAATTGTAACCGCCGGCAGCACCCACGAAGAAGAAGAACGCGTTATAACGGCCGCGGCCAAAATATTGCCGGATGTAAAATTTATTTTAACCCCGCGCCATTTGGAGCGCAAAAAATATATCCTGCAAACGCTGGAGCAAAGCGGCCTTAAATTTGCCGTTTTAAGCAAACTTAAAAACAAAGCCCCGCAGGGCACGCAAATACTTTTGGCCGACACAATGGGCTGGCTTGGCGCGCTGTATCAGGCGGCGACGATAACTTTTGTCGGCGGCAGTATAACCAAAAAAGGCGGCCATAACTTTTTAGAAGCCGCCGTGCTGGAAAAACCGGTGCTGCTCGGCAGGCATTTTTATAACGCGCCCGACGTCGCCGCCAAATTGCTGGAAACGGGCGGCGGCATACTTGTAAACGCCGATAATTTTGCTAAAGTAATAGAAGATTTGCTTAGCAACCCCGTGCGGTTGCAGCGCGCGGCCCACGCCGCGCTGGAGGCCGCCTTATCTTTTAAAGGCGCCACAAAAAAAACGCTGGAAGTAATAGAAAAATATGAAAGAAAATAATCAACAACACAAAATACTGGTGATGCGTCTGTCCTCTTTGGGGGATATTGTGCTGCTCTCGCCGGTATTTAAAAACATCAAAAACAAATGGCCGCAGGCCAAAATAACGCTGTTGGTTAAACAGCAGTTTGCCCAGGCGTTAAGCGGGCACCCTGATATCGATAATATCATGGTGTTCAGAGGTTTCTTTACAACGCTGCGCGAGATACGCCGCAGTAAGTTTGACTATCTGCTGGATTTGCACTCCACGCTGCGCACGCGTCTCTTAAGCGCTTTAAGCGGCATTGCAAACAAAACGCGCTATAATAAGCATTCCTTAGAGCGCAGGCTGCACGTTAAGTTTAAAAAGCACAGCCCCGTCTTAGAAAAGCATACCCTGGAAAAGTATTTAGACGCGCTTAAAGTTTGGGATATCCCCATAAAATACACCAAGCCCGAGCTTAAGGACTGGATATTTAAAACCGAGGATTTAACAAAAAAAGAGATACAAAATATCTGCATTTTCCAAACCTCTTTTATCGGCGACAGCGTTTTAACCACGCCTTTGGTGCAAAAGACGGCAAGCCTGTTTCCGCACGCTAAGATAACCATAGTAACGCGCCCGCAGACTAAGGAGATTTTTGAGCATTTAAAAGAAGTTTCCAACATTATCATTGACGATAAGCGCGGCATGGGTAAAATTGCCGGCGTGTTTAAAACCGCCAAGGCGATAAGAGAGGCCGGCATAGACGTTATTTTAGTGCCGCACCGCAGCTTTAGAAGCGCGTTAATCGCCAAGTTAAGCGGCGTAAAAGTGCG
>JAISVV010000063.1 GCA_031271365.1 Elusimicrobiota bacterium
CGCAGGCTATAAACAAAGCCATTGCCAGGGGCGAAATCGGCCCCGTTGTTTTAGGGCGGGACCATCACGACGTCTCCGGCACGGATTCGCCGTATAGGGAAACTTCCAATATTTACGACGGCTCTAATCTGACCGCCGATATGGCCGTGCAAAACGTTATCGGCGACGGCTTTAGGGGCGCGACGTGGGTTTCGCTGCACAATGGCGGCGGCGTCGGCTGGGGCGAGGTGATAAACGGCGGCTTCGGCATGCTTTTAGACGGCGGCAAAGACGCGCAGCGCCGCTTAAAATCAATGCTGCTGTGGGACGTTAACAACGGCATAGCGCGCCGCGGCTGGGCCCGCAACGAAGGCGCCATAGCCGCCATAAAGCGCGAGATGAAGCGTACCAAAAACCTAAAAGTAACGCTGCCCAACGCGGCGGACGACAAAATTATCAAAAAGGCTTTTAAATGAACCAACATATAATAACCGACAAACTTTTAACGCCGGCGGCGGCTTATCAAATCGCCTCTGGCGGCTGTAAACTAAAACTATCGCCGGCCGCGCGTAAAGCCGTTGCGGCTTGCAGGGCTTATTTGGATAAAAAGGCCTCCGCCAGCAGCGAGCCTATTTACGGCGTTACTACGGGCTTTGGCTCTTTGTGCAATGTTTCCGTGGATAAGGCGCGCCTTGGCGTTTTGCAAAAAAACCTTGTAATGAGCCACGCTTGCGGCACTGGCCCCAAAGCGCCGGCGGAAGTGGTTAGGCTGATGCTGCTGCTAAAAATCCAGTCGCTTTCATACGGGCACAGCGGCGTTCAGGTTGCCACGCTGGAGCGTTTGATTAACTTTTTTAACGAAGATATTTTGCCCGTTGTGTACACGCAGGGCTCTTTAGGCGCAAGCGGGGATTTGGCGCCTTTGGCGCATTTAAGCCTGCCGCTTTTGGGGCTTGGCGAGGTGGAATATAAAGGCAAAACCATGCCCGCGGCGCACGCGCTTAAAAAATTTGGCTGGCAGCCTATAGAGCTGCAATCCAAAGAAGGCCTTGCGCTTTTAAACGGCACGCAGTTTATGAGCGCTTACGGCGCCTGTTGCGTGGCGCAGGCGCGCAAACTTTCCAGGGCGGCCGATATGATAGGCGCGCTTTCCTTAGACGCTTTTGACGGGCGCATAGAGCCGTTTTATAAGCAGGTGCACGCCGTGCGCGCGCATAAAGGGCAGGTGGAAACGGCCGAGATTTTCCGCGAGTTACTTGCGGGCAGCGCCTTAATAAAGCGCAAAAAGCAGCACGTGCAGGACCCTTATTCCTTCCGCTGCATACCGCAGGTGCACGGCGCGAGCAAAGATACAATTAATTACGCGGAAAATGTTATCTGCACGGAGATTAACAGCGCGACAGACAACCCCACCATTTTCCCGCAGGAAGATATGGTGATATCGGCGGGCAACTTCCATGGGCAGCCTATCGCGCTGGTTATGGATTTTTTGGCCTTAGCCGTGGCCGAGCTGGGCAATATATCAGAACGCAGGACTTATAAGCTGATATCCGGCGCGCGCGGGCTGCCTTCGTTTTTGGCGGCCGGGGCGGGGCTTAACAGCGGGTTTATGATACCGCAGTATACGGCGGCCTCTATAGTAAGCCGCAGCAAAACGCTTTGTATGCCGGCTTCGGCCGATTCCATACCCTCGTCGCAGGGACAGGAGGACCATGTAAGCATGGGCGCAAACGCCGCGGTTAAACTTTACGAGATTATCCAAAACACGCGCCGCGTTTTGGCTATAGAACTTTTTAACGCCGCGCAGGCCTTGGACTTCAGGCGGCCGGCAAAAACCTCGCCGGCGCTGGAAAAACTATTTAAAGAGTACCGCCGCATTGTGCCGTTTATAGAAAACGACGAGGTTATGTACACGCATATAGAAAATTCGGTTAAGTTTTTAGAAACTTTATGATTATAAAAAACATCGGCGTTTTGGCCGGTATTGACGAAAGCGGGCGCAGCCGCGTTACCGGCGCGGCCATGAAGCGGCTTGATACGATAGAAAACGCTTTTCTTATCGCCGAAAACGGGCTTATAAAAACCTACGGCAAAATGGCCGCTTTGCCCGCGGCGCAAGGCGAGGTTATAGACGCCAAAGGCGGCGTTGTTTTGCCCGCTTTCTGCGACAGCCACACGCACATAGTTTACGCCGGCAGCAGAGAGGGCGAGTTTGTTGATAAAATAAACGGCCTTTCCTACGAGGATATCGCAAAACGCGGCGGCGGGATTTTAAACTCCGCGCAGCGGCTGCAAAATGCCACCGAAGACGAATTGTTTGAGCAAGCCTTGCCGCGTTTGCAGGAAATGCTAGCCGGCGGCGCCGGCAGCGCGGAAATTAAAAGCGGCTACGGCCTTACAACAAAGGACGAAATAAAAATGCTGCGCGTTATCAAACGGCTGAAAGAGGCAGCGCCGCTTACGATACGCGCCACCTTTTTAGGCGCGCACGCCGTGCCCAAGGAATACAAAGGCCGCCAGGGCGAGTATGTTGACTTAATTTGTAAAGAGATGATACCCGCCGTCGCCAAAGAAAACCTGGCCGATT
>JAISVV010000077.1 GCA_031271365.1 Elusimicrobiota bacterium
CGTAGTCTGATTCTTTTGTTTTAAAGTCTTGCTGTGTCATATATCTCCCTTTCCTTGCTTGCGCTTTTATGGATTTGCCTGTTTTTGCGCGCGGTCAGTTTCAGGCTCTTCCTCCGGCGGTTGTTGTTTGGGCGCAACCGTCGGTTTTGACAAATTTTGCTTCGCCGCGGGTGAAGGGCGCGGCGGCGGGGGCGGCTTTGGCGCCGCCGGTTGCCGCTGCTCAGGCGCTTGCTGCTTGGGCGCGGCGGCGCGCGGCGCGCTTAGGCCCGAGGTCAGCCAGCCTGCGTCTTGCGCGGGCGGCGGAACAGCTTTTGCAGGCGACGGGGCCGCGGGCGGTTTAGGCTGCGGGTTTGCCGGCTGGGGCGTTTGCTGCTTAACCGGCTGCGCGGGCTGCGCCGCAGGAGCGGTTTTTATTATTGTTGCGCTGCCCTGCATAAACATTTCCGAGAAAGAGGCCTTCTCTTCCGCAACGGGCGGGGCGGAAAAAATTTCTTCCGCAAGAGTTTGATTGCCCGGCGTTTTTTTAACCTGCGGCGCAATATTTGCAGGCGACGGCGCTGCGGCTGCCGCCGGCTTAGGCGCGCTTTGCGGCGCTGGAGCAGGATTTGCAACCGGCGCGCTTTGCGCAGGCACCGGCGCGGCCTGAGGCGGCGCGGAAACCGGCTTTATAATCGGCGCGCTTTGCGGCGCGGGAGCCGGCTCTGCAACGGGCGCGGCGGCGGCCGCTGCCGGCTTGGGCTGCGCAGCCGGAGATAAAAGATTTTCCGGCACTTCTAAAAACGGGTCAAACGCCGGGGCGGGGCGGGGCGCGGGTTTTGGCGCGGGGGCCGCCTGCGGCGCGGGTTTGGGGGCCGGCGTTTCTTTTTTAGGCGGCGGGGTTTGGCCTAAAATTTGCGACATTTGCTCCCGGCCCGTATTTGGGCTTTCCAGAGCGGGCATATCGGCGTAAAAATTTAAAATCGTCTCCGCCGCGAAGATATCGTCTACGGGCATCTGGCCGGAGAAGGCTTCCTCCTCCTCCTCCTGAAAAATGTTTTGTTTTAACGCGCCGGGGGTTTCTTTTTGCGCGGAGGCGGCTTTGCGCGCGCTTTTAAAGGGTGTTTTATTGCCTGCGCTTTCTACGACAACGCCGCTTTTAGGGGCGGCCTGCCGCGCCGCCGGCGGCTGCTCTGCCGGCGCCGGGTTTGGCGCGGGCTGCGTTTCCGCCTCCTTAGCAGGGGCCGCTTCCTGCGCCGGCGGCTTTGTAGGCGCGGTTAGCTTTTCTTTAGCCGCCGATTTAAAAGCCATCAGTTTACTAAAAAGATTTGCAAATAAACTGCCCGTTTTCTCGCGCGCTTTTTGCGCCGCGGCGGATACGGCGGCCGCTTTTAAAGATTTCCCCTGCGCTTTTGGGGGGGCTGCCTGCGGCGCGGGCTGCGGCGCCGCCTGCGCAGGCGTTTGCGCGGGCTGCGCTTTTAACGGCTGCTGTTTTGCCGGCGGCGCGCTTTGACGCTGCATTGCCGGCTTGCCGCCCAGGGGCATAAGCTGCGGGCTTTGTTTTTGAGGCTCGCCGGGGCTTTTTTGGTCTAAAACGCTTTTATTGTTATAGCCGGAGAGGTCCTTAATTTCTTTAACCTGCTCGGAGCCCAGGTTAATAAAAGTGCCGTCGCCGACGTCAAGGTCATTGTCTATTTGGATATCGTTTTCTTTGTACAATAAATCGGGGCTTTTTAAAGATAAATCTTTGCCGCTGCGGGCCAGCTTAACCGCGCCTTGCGAGCTGAGGCTTGTGCGCGAGGGCGCCTCCTTGCCTTCTATAATCCGCAGGATAGAGGCCTCGGCCTCGCGCTCTTCGGGGGTACGCTCGGCTTTGTATTGGGGGGAGAGCATCTGCGGGGTATCGGGCCGGTTTAAAATAGCGGTATCGGCCGCGGGCTCTACGTCTTTAAGCGCGCGGGGTATTTTGGGGCCTAAATTTTGCGGCAATTCGTTGGCGGGGGCGATTTGCGTTTTAGCCGCGTCGGGCAGAGAATGGAACGCCTCGTTACTGCTTTGGCTTATAAGGCTTTCTATGCGCACGCGTATCTTTTCCAGCATATCGTCGTCGGTAATGCCGGAAAGTTCCAACACGTGCGTATAACCCGGCGCTTTCGCGCCGATAAGGCTGGCAAAGCCGGAGAGGTTCTTTTCCAGCAAAGCGGCGTCCGCGTCCGTACCCTCTACGACAAGAAGATAGACGGAGTTATCCGTTAAAGTATTTTCCCGTATTTCCCATTTTTGTATCATAATTAATCCGCTTAGCCGGCTTAAAAGCGCAATATCCGGTTAACCGGCTACTATTTGCGCGCCGGAGCTGGTGCCCAATCTGTCCGCGCCGGCCTGTATCATTTTTAAAGCGTCTTCTTTGGTTTTAATACCGCCGGAGGCTTTAACTTTTATGCCGCCGGCTTCTTTCATCAGCTTAACATCGTGCGCCGCGGCCCCGCCGCCGGAAAACCCCGTGGAAGTTTTTACGAAATCCGCCCCGCAGGCGGCAGCTGTTTTGCTGGCGGTACGTTTTTCTTCCTCCGTGAGGTACGAGGTCTCTATGATAACTTTTAAAATTTTGCCCCGGCACGCCTCGCGCACGGCTTTGATATCGGCTTCAACTATGTCCGACATACCGCCTTTCAGCGCCCCGATATTTATAACCATATCAACTTCCGCCGCGCCGTCTTTGACGGCCTGCGCGGCTTCGAAGGCTTTTACCCGCGCCGTATTTGCGCCTAAAGGAAACCCGATAACCGTGCAAACCGCAACGCCGCTGCCTTTAAGCAGCCCGGCCGCCAGAGGCACCCAAAACGGGTTGACGCAAACGGAGGCAAATTTATAGCCGGCGGCCTCTTTGCAAAGGGCTTCTATATCGGCCTTTGTCGCCGCAGCTTTTAAAAGAGTGTGGTCTATATACGAGGCGAGGTTCATTTTTGATATCCTATGATTCTTGCAAAATTTTGAGCCTCTAAACTTTGGCCGCCTACCAATACGCCGTCTATATCGGCTTGCGCCATTAAGGCGTCTACATTATCCGCTTTTACGCTGCCGCCGTAGAGTATGCGCACGGCGCCGGCAAAAGGCGCGGTAAATTTTGCGGACAACAGCGCGCGGATTTGGCAATGCGTTTCCTGCGCCATAGCGGGCGTGGCGGTTTTGCCAGTGCCTATGGCCCAAACGGGCTCGTAGGCCACGATTAAATCTTTTAGGTCTTCTTTGCTCAGGCCGTCAAGGCCGGCTTCTATCTGGCGGGTAAGAACCGTCATGGTGCGGTTTTCTTCGCGTTCCGCCAAAGTTTCGCCTATGCAAAAGACAACTTTTAAACCCTGCTTTACGGCGGCTTTGATTTTTTTGTTTATAATTTCGTCGCTGTCGCCGAACAAGGCGCGCCTTTCGCTGTGCCCCAAGATAACGTGCGTGCAGCCGGCGTCTTTAACCTGCCCGGCGGAGATTTGGGAGGTAAAGGCCCCCTTTTCTTCAAAAAAACAATCTTGCGCCGAGAGGATAATATCGCTGCCTTTTAACGCCTGCGCGGCGGCGGAAAGGGCGGTAAAGACGGGGGCTATCATAACCTCGGCGTTATTGGGATTGGCGGCGGCTTTTACGGCGGCCGCTAAAGTTTTAGTTTGCTCTATGGTATTGTGCATCTTCCAGTTGCCTGCTATAAATGGTTTTCTTGGCATAAAGTCCTCTAAAAGTTGATTGGCAAGGGCAAAAAGAGCCCAATGCGCATATATAGTATATAATATTATATTTTAGCATACAAAATGTAAATCAGGACAAAAAAGCAAAAAACAAATGCGCCGCTGATAAGCGGCGCGGCCATTGGGTAACGGCAGAAAAAAGCTGATTTCGCAGATTTGCCCCGATTTTTGATTTTCTTTTCTGCCGCCGCGTACTTTAATAGTACGCAAGGTAGAAAAAAAATCAAAAAGCGGGGTAAATATGCGAAATTGTTGCCCGCCGCAGGCCCGAGAAGGGCGACAACAACCCCTCCTTGAAGTTGTGACAAAATAAAACACCCCGCTGTCGGGCGGGGCGTTTTATTTTATTAAATCAAGCAACCTACCTGCTCCAATGCGGCGTGAAGGAGTTGCCCCTTATGTTGGCTATCAGGTGCTGCGCGCTGCCGTCGGCGTCCATGGCGTATATCTGGCGCTTGCCGCCGCGCGTTGTTGTAAAAGCAATAAAACGCCCGTCGGGAGACCAGGAAGGGTCCTCGTTAGAGCCGGCGTCGGCGGTAAGCTGCCTTAGCTGCCCGCCGGTGATATCCACCAAAAAGATATCTATCGGGTGGCCGGCGGCCTGGCGGCCCGCGAACGCTATCCACTCGCCGCTGGGGGACCATTGGGGGCTGTCGGCCCAGTTAAAGCGGGTTATGCGCCGCGCTTCGTTGGTGGCAAGGTTGATAATATAAATCTGCGGATTGCCGGAGCGGTTTGAAACAAAAGTAATAAATTTGCCGTCGGGCGAGAAAGAGGGCGAACCATCCACCCCGTACTTATCGGTAAGCCGCCTGATTTTGCCGGTGTCGACGTCTTTGATGAAAATATTGGGGTTTTCGCCGCGCGACATTGTCATTACCACTTTGCTGTCGTCGGGCGATACGCCGCCGATTAAGTTTAAGCCGCCGCCCTTTTCAAAAGATTTTATTTTGCCTTCTTTTAAATCGGCCACAAAAACGTCGGGGTTGCTGTTTCTGTAGGTGGTGTAGTAGATTTTGGTTGAATCGCTGCTCCAGCGCGGCAGAAGCGCGATGGAATTATCGCGCGTTAAGCGCGTGAGGTTATAGCCGTCATAATCCACCACATAAATTTCTTTTTTACCGGTAGAATCGTTTGCAAAAGCTATTTTTGTATCGGCAATGCCGCGCGCGCCGGCTAAAAGCCGGACAATTTGGTCCGAGAGCATATGCGCCGTGCGCCTTAAACTTTTTGTGCTGCCTTTAAAACTTTTTGCCAAAACGGATTTTTTGGATTCGCTGTCGTACAAAAAGGCGCGCACTTCCCATTGAGCGGAGGCGGCCGGGGTAAGCTCCGGCGTTTGGGCGGCCAGCACCTCGCCGAATAAAAGATAATTTACGCCTTCTTTTTGGTTTTTATCCAATATCGGCCCCAAATTATTTGTGTCCACCGGCGGCAAATTATCCCGCACGTCAAAGTAGCGGCTTCTGAGCAAATCCGCCCGCACGACGGAGGCTATGGTGTTTGCGGTTTGTTTTTCGTCTAAATTATCCTGCTCTTTGGGGTAAAAGCCGGCCAGGCCGATTTTGGGCAGAGCGTCGGGATTGTATTTGGAGGTGATGCCGATATAAACATCGCTTTGCGCGGCAAAAGCAAAATGCGCCGGCAGCAGCAGCGCGGCGGCAAGTAAAAGTTTAAAAAAATTCATGCTTACTTTATCCCTTCAAGTAGTTTTTGCGCCTCTTGCGCAAAGGGCGTGTCTTTAAAATCCTGCACGACGGATTTTAGGTAGTTTTGCGCCTCTTCTTTTTTATTTAAAGGCAAAATGCCGCGCGCATAGATGACGCGCGCCTGCGCGGTGTGCCTGCTTTGGGGATATTTTTCTAAAAGCGTGGCGGCCGCTACGGCGGCTTTTTGATGTTCTTTTTGCTCCAGCAGGCTCAGCGCCATGTTTAGATACGCTTCCTGCGCATTTTGGCCTTGCGGGGCGGCTTTAAGGTAAAGTTCAAACCCGCTTGCGGCCTGCGCGTATTGTTTGTCGTCAAACTGGCTTTGGGCCTGGGCAAAAAGCTCGCTTGGAGGCATTTGGTAGCCGCCGCTTTTTACGCCAAGGCGGCTGGAGATATCGTCAAGTTTTACCGAGATATCTTTAAGCTGGTAATCAAAGTCGCTGAGGTTTTGGCCCGTGCGGGTAAGCTGCTCCGTAACGTCGGCCAGCTGCTGCTGCACGTCGTCCTGATTGCGCTGCATGGTTTGCAGGCTTTGGTTTAAGGCCTGCACCTGCGTTTTAAGCACGCCGATATCGGAGGTTGTCGGTATGCATCCGTACAAGAAAAGAAGAGGGCTTGCCCCCGCCAAAAATAAAAAATGTCTTTTTGTCATAAGGCAAGCCCCTGCTAAATTAGTTGGCCACGGTGTCGCCGCGGCGGTTTTGGGAGTAGCAGTTTTCGTTCTTTTCAAAGCAGGAAGGCTTTTCCTCGCCGTAGGAAACCACGCTGATGTCAGCCGAGGGGATACCGCGTCTTACATAATAGTCTTTAATTTCTTTGGCTCTTTTATCACCTAAGGAAATATTGTAGGATACGGTGCCTCTCTCGTCGCAGTTGCCTTCGACGGTGAGCTTTTTTAAACCCTGCGCTTTAATGGCGTCTACGTTATTGTCCAAGACGGCGCGCGCGTCGCGGGAGAGCGTATATTGGTCAAGCGCGAAATAAACCGGCGCCAGGCTGACGGCGGCGGCGGAAATTGTGCTTACGCCGTAGCTTTCGTCTTCCACTATCACAACGGTTTCATCGGCGGAAATTTCGGTAATTTCTCCGGCGCGGGCGGCTTCGTCGGGGCTGGCGTCTTTTTTAACGTTTTTGCCGCAGGCGGCCAAAGAGGCGGCCAAGGCAAAAACCAGTACGAATAAGGCTGTGTTTTTCATTTTAAGTCTCCTGATGATTATTTGAGTATATTCTATGATACCAGACTTCAAGCCGCGCAGTCAATCAAAACCGCGCCACGGTTATTTAGGCAGCCGGCCGGCCAAAATTTCGGCAAACCAGCGGGTGGGCTCGCTCTGGCTTAGGATAATGCGCGCGGTAGAGGTTATGGGCACGGCTAAAAACGCGCCGGGTATGCCCCAGATAAGCGCCCAAAACACCAAAGAACCCACTATTGTTACGGGGTGCAAATCAAGGCCGTCGCCTAAAAATTTAGGCTCTATAATATTGCCTATCAAAAATTGTATAACGCTTGTCAGCGCCAGCACCAGCCAAAACTGCGGGCCGAAGTTAAATTGTATTATCGCAATAGGCAAAGGCAGCAAAACGGCCATAATTGAGCCTACGTTGGGTATAAAATTTAAAAATATCGTTAAAACCGCAAAAACCGCGGCCAGCTCCAACCCGACGGAGATATAAACCAGCCACACTAAAAACCCCGTAAGCAAAGAGGCTACTATGTGTATGTACATATACGCCGATATTTTATTTTGCACTTCTCTTACCACGTTATTTGTAATATTTGTCGTGCCGCTGCCGATTAAAAAGAAAAACACAAAAATAAGCACCAGCGTGGAGTAAGAAACTATCTGCAGCGTAACGCCGCCGAAGCCGCGCAAAAAGTTGGTAACCTGCTGCCCGCTTATAAGAGAGGTTATGGTTTGTATGTTAAGGGCTTCCTGCGGCAGCGGCACGCTAAGGCTTTCGATAAAAGCGACTATCCAGTTAAACGCTTGTATAAGGCGCTCCTGATACGTGCCGGCCACCTGCACAAAATTTGTAACCGAGTTTACCAAAAACATTATCAAAAGCCCCAAAGGCACAAACACCAAAACACCGGCGGCTATCACGGCAAGCCACTTTGGCAGTTTAAGTTTACCGCGAAAGAAGCCTATAATAGGCGTCATCATGGTAAAGATAAAAAAAGATATAACCAAAGGTATCATCACGGCGCGCGTATAGGTTAAAGCTAAAACAAAACAAAACGCCGCCACAAAAAGCAGCGAGATAGTGTTAAGTTTGCCCCAGACGCCCGGGGCTTCTTCCCGCAGGGTGTGCGGTAAAATTTTATTACTGCCGGTCATAGTATTTCTCCATGTCGCGCAACATAAACAAAATGTGGCCCGTGATTTTATCCAAATCGCGGCAGGCGCTTTCAAAAACCCACCAGTTAAGGCGGTAGGGCAGTTCCCTGCCGGTTATGCTGAGATTTTTGTAATTTGTGTAAAGTTCGTCGCTCTGCCTGCTGAAGGCCAAAGCGGCTGCTTTTATTTGTTTAACGACGGCGCGGTTTTCAAACACAAAATCTTTTTTATTGACGGCCTGATAATCAAAACGCGTGCGCTGCCAAAAATCCTGCGCGCCGTCTGCAAGGACGCGCAGCTCCAAAACGCCGGCGCGGAACTCTTCCTGAAAGGTTAAATCGCGCGGCGCGCTTTTGCGGCGGTGCTGCGCGGCAAGCGTTTCTAACCTTTGCAAAAAAAAGCCGAGTTTAGAGTTGATATTTTTAAGCCCGCTTTCGGTTTGCTCTATAACTTCAAGCATTATTTTTACGTCAAGCATTATTTTTTGGGGAAACGCAAAGAAATAATCGTCCCCACCCCGTACTGCGAGCGCACCGAAATAGTGCCGCCGTGCACGCTCATTATGCGCTTTACAAGCGCAAGGCCAAGCCCCCAGCCTTCTATCTGGCCGGTAAAGAAATCGTCCACCTGATAAAATTTGTCAAATATTTTATTTACTTCCCCTTCTTTTATGCCCACGCCGTTATCGGCCACGGCCAGCACGTCTTTTTGGCCTTCTTCGTAGTAAAAAAGACGTATTTTTTTGGGCGTATTATTGTTAAATTTTATGGCATTGTCCATAAGCTCTTCCACGGCGATGGAAAGAAGGGCTTTGTCGGCAAAAATTTCCGTTTGGGGGTCGCACTTAATTTCCACGGCGGGGCCTTGAAGGCGCATGGTGTTGTCGGAGGATAAAACGTTTATGGAATCATCGCGCAAAACGCATTTGCCGGAGACGTCGTTTAACAAAGCGCACACCTTAACGGCGGATTTTTTAACGTCGCCCGCGCTTAAATCGTTAATGCTTGAAAAGCGCACAAGTTTATCCACCAGAAGGGCCAGCTTTTCGCCCTGTTTATTTATATCCAAAAGCGCCTTGGAGACGAAAGCGGAAAGCTCCTCCCCTTTGCTTTGCGATAAAATGGCCTCGCTGTAGCCGTTTATTATTGAAAGCGGCGTTTTTAGTTTATGCGAGATTAAAGAAAGCACTTTGGCCGCAGGGTCTTTCTCTTGCGCGGAGGCTGTGTTTTTAAGTTTTTTTTCTTCCATATAAAATAAACCCTTAATTAAAACCTTAAACTTACGGCCGCGCCGTAAAAGTCGCGGTCGGTTTGGCCGCTTATAAAGAGGTGGTTATAAGATAAATCAAAATACCACCCCGGCGCAAAATTAACCGAAGAAAATAATAAAAGCGAATGCATATTTTTTTGCCTGTACATTTCTATATAGCGGTAAGAAATAAAATTATCGCTGCGGCTTAGACTTGAGAGCCACTTTATTTTTAAGCCCGCCGAGCCTTTGGGCAGGCCCAGGGTATAATCCAACGTGCCTAAGTCGGCGAGTTCCTGCTGGTTTAAGACGCTGTCCACAGCCGCCACCCCGCCGATGCCGGATAAATACTGATACATATTGCCGCCAAACTCAAAAGCGTATCTTTCAAAGAAAGAGATGTTTACCCCCGCCTCCCAGGCAAGCTGTTTAAAGGATTCTTTAACTTCGGAGCCGGCGCGGCGCACGGGCGCGTCATTGTCCGCGTAGGCAACGCTTATATACCCGCTGGAAAAAGATTCGTTGACATCGTCGCGGTTAATATCGGTGGAAAATATAAATTTACCGCCCAGGGCGCTGGCGCCGTTGCCGTTGCCGGGATAATAAAAGGGTTTTAAGGCAAACCCCATATCGCGCAGGCGCAGCATAAAAGGCAGCCTGAAGGCATAGACGTGATTGGCGAAGTTATCATGCTCCGTCAGCTCAAACTCTGCGCCGGCGGCAAACGCGTAAGCGGGCCGCACCGACACGGAAACATTATTGCGCCAAAAACTTGAATTATAGATAAAACTGTCGGACACGCTCAAAGCCCGCGCGGCCGGTGAGGCGCACAACAGCAGGGCGCAAAGTATAAATTTTCTCATATATTAAGAATAGCAAAAAGCCAAATAATAAACAATATTTTGTAAAATGAAACTATGAAAAGGCTTTTAATTTTACCGCTTTTATTTTTAACCGCAGCGGCAAACGCCGCGCGCATAGAGCGCGGCCCCTACGCCGAAGACCCTGCCCACACAACTATGGTGCTTAAATGGGCCACCGACGTGCCCAGCGCCGCCTGGGTGGAATACGGGCCCTTGGGGCAATGCTCGCAGCTTATGGCTGTTTCGGCAAAAAAGATAGAACATTCTTTAACTTTGCACGGCCTTATAGCAAACACCAAATTTTGCTATAAAATCTACGTGCAAAACGCCGAGGAAACCGGCGTGCAGGAACCGGTTGAAGGCCATTTTCAAACCTTGTTTTCGCCGGAACGTAAAATTGTTAATTTTTCCGTTATAGGCAATACCTCCGCGCCGCGGGACGGGCGGGATACGGGGCCGCTTAAAGAAGCTTTGGCCGGCGCCCTTGCCGCCCACGAGGCCGATTTTGTGCTGCATACGGGCAACCTGGTTTCAACCGGCCTGATTGCCGACGCTCAGGCCGAGTTTTTTACCCCCTTTGCAAACTATCTTAAAAATACGCCCCTTTTATCGGCCGTGGGCAAAGACGAATACGGCCCCGACGGCGACACCGAGCTGGGCCGCGGTTTTTTAACGGCAAATTACCGCAAAATACACTCCATGCCCTGGAGCAGGGGCACGCCCAATTATTATTATATTGACACCGCCAACGCGCGCATAATAGTTTTGGATACCAATAAAGTTTTTGACACCTGGGGCGCGCCGGCGCTGGCTGATAAATCGCCGCAGTTTAACTGGCTTAAAACGGCGCTTTCTTCCGCGGGCGCGGGCAAGTGGAAGATAGTTGTAATGCATCACCCCGTTTATTCCAGCGGCCCGCAGGAAGACAGGCTAAGCCGCCTTCTTGCCCCTGTATTTGAAGCAAACAGGGTAAACCTTGTAATCCAAGGCCATCAGGGCGCCTACGAACGCACCCAGCCCATAAGGCGCGAAGAGGCGGCCCAAAACGGGCCGGTTTATATCACCATCGGCGGCGGCGGAAAAACATTGGAGCCCGCAGCCTATAAAAACGAATGGGGCGCAAAATACTTTGAAGTGCCGCACTTTGCCCACATACAAATTGTGGACCGCAAACTTGCCCTGCGCGTCTACACGCACGACAACAAACGCATAGACGCTTTGGATATACATTTGTAATTTTGTATAATTTGTAAAGATAAGCAGAAAAAGCAACAATTTAAGCCCAGTTGGCCCAGTTAAATAAAGCCTGCACCAACTGCGCCTAATAAGTGGAAAGAGAATAATTTAAGCCCAGTTGGCCTAATTAAATAAAGCCTGCACCAACTGCGCCTAATAAGTGAAAAGAGAATAAATTTAAGCCCAGTTGGCGCAGTTGGTAGCGCGTTCCCTTGACATGGGAAAGGTCACAGGTTCAAGTCCTGTACTGGGCAAATTTAAAGCCGCCTGTGAGGGCGGTTTTTGTTTGTATAAGTTTCAATGCGCTTAATTATTTGCTACCTTAATAAAAACAAATGAAAGGAGTTGAAAATGAAAAAAATCCTGATACTCTGCGCCGCGCTGCCGCTTATTGCCGGCCTCTGGGCCATGCCCGCCGCGGCCAAAAAAACCGATAACGCGCGCTTATTTTTTGACGAACTTAAAAAGCATTGCGGCAATGCCTACGAAGGCGCGGAAACCGCCGGCGGAGGCGCTTTCGGGGGCGAAAAGCTGGTTATGCACGTGCGCTCCTGCAAGAAAAACGAAATAAAAATACCTTTTTTTGTCGGCGAAAATAAATCCAGAACATGGATACTGACTTTAAAGGGCGGCAAAATCCTTTTAAAACACGACCACCGCCATCAAGACGGCACGCCGGAAGAAGGCAACACAATGTACGGCGGGCCGGCGGTTACGCAAGGCTCTAAAGAGCTGCAAATCTTCCCGGCGGACCAGCAAACCTTGGATATGCTTCCGGCAACAATAGGCAATGTGTGGTGGATAGAGTTAAGCGAGACTTCTTTTACCTACAACCTGCGCCGCGTAACCACCGACAGGCACGTGGCCGCTAAATTTGATTTTTCCAAAAAGCTGCAGCAGACGCCGAGCGCACCCTGGGGCTGGAAAGATTAAATAACTCCATGAAACGGTTTTTTGCTATTTTTTTACTTTTATTTTTTGCCGCCGCCGCGCACGCGCAGCTGCGCGGCGCGTGGATAGCCTCGGTGCGCAATATAGACTGGCCAAGCTCGCAAAACTTAAGCGCGCGGGAGCAGCAGCAGGAACTTGGCAAAATGCTTGACGGCCTCAAAGAGCTGGGCATCAGCGACGTCTTTTTGCAGGTGCGCCCCGATGCGGCCGTTCTTTGGCCCTCCGATTTAGAGCCTTACAGCAGCTTTTTAACCGGCGTCTGCGGCAAAGACCCGGGCTACGACCCTTTGGCCTTTGCCGTCAAACAAGCGCATATGCGCGGCCTTAAGCTGCACGCCTGGTTTAACCCTTACCGCGCTAAAGACAAGGGCAGCGCGCCTTTATGCAAAAACCACCCCGCCGTAAAACACCCGGCGTGGGTTATACCCTACGGCGAAGAGCTTATCTTTGACCCGGGCAACCCCGCCGCGCAAAAGCATATAATAAAAATTATAATGCAGGCCGTTAAAAAATACGATATTGACGGCGTGCATCTTGATGATTATTTTTACCCATACCCCGTGGCGCGGCTGCCCTTTAACGACGATAAAACCTACAAAAAATACGCAAAGAAAAACCAAAGTTTACAAGACTGGCGGCGGGAAAATATAAATAATTTTATCCGCTCTTTGCGCCGCGCCGTTAAAAAAGCAAAGCCCGGCATTGCCTTTGGCATAAGCCCCTTTGGCATTTGGTGCAATGCCGCCGCGTGCGAGGGCGGCTCGGCCACGCGCGGGCTTAGCGCAAATACAAATATCTACGCCGACAGCCGCCTTTGGCTGCGCGAGGGCCTGCTTGATTATATTATCCCGCAGCTTTACTGGCCCATAGGCTTTAAAGCCGCGCCGCACGAAGTGCTTTTAGACTGGTGGAGCAAAGAAGTCAGGGCGGCAAACAACGGCACAAAGTTTTACGTGGGCGTAGGCCTGTATCAATTTGCCGCCGGTATGTGGAGCGACGAAGACGAACTTTTAAAACAAGCCGCCCTTGCCCAAACCGCAGGCAATGTAGAGGGCTTTGTGTATTTTAGCGCAAAAGATATATTATCGAATAAGCGCGGCGCAAAGAAGATAATAGCCTCACTTAATAATACCGCGCTTTAGTTTTAATTCCAAAATCTTTTGGGCGCTTTCGTTTAGGCGCGCCTGCGAAATATCGCCCGCTTGCACGGCGGCAAGCACGCCATCATACGCTTCGGAGGAAAACAGTTTTATTATAATAACGTCCGCGCCCGCAATTATACTTTGCGCGGCGGCCTCTTTCAGCGGGTAATTTTTGGTTATGGCGTACATAGCCATGTCATCGGTAATTACAAGGCCTTTGTAGCCAAGCTCGCCTTTAAGTAAATCTTGGATAATAAATTTTGACATTGAGGCCGGGTACTCGTCACCCGTTATTTGCGACATGGAGATATGCGATATCATAACAAA
>JAISVV010000118.1 GCA_031271365.1 Elusimicrobiota bacterium
CTGCGCGGCAATTTGGCGCACTTGCTCTTTAGTGTAGCCGCCCAGCGGGAAGCGGATATAAGCAAGCTGCTCCTGCGTTAAGCGGTATAGGAAGTAGGTTTGGTCTTTCTGCGGGTCTATAGCTTTTTTTAGCTGCCGGCGGTTGCTTTGTTGGTCAAAGTTTGTTTGCGCGTAGTGGCCGGTGGCAAAGATGTCAAAGCTGACGCCCATGGCCTTGGCGGCTTGCGGCAGCGCGGTAAACTTTACAAGGCTGTTGCACCAGACACACGGGTTGGGCGTGCGGCCTTCTTTGTATTCTTGCCTAAAATTTTCCAGCACAAAGGCTTTAAACTGGGGGACGCAGTCTATAACGCTAAAAGGTATTTGCAGAAAATCGGCCACGGCTTTGGCGGTTGCGATATCTTTTTCCTCCGGGCCGACGCAGGCGCGCCCGCCGTCGGGGGGCGTTGGCATGCTTTCGTCCCAGATGGACATTGTGGCGCCGGCAACGCCGTAGCCTTGCCGCTTTAGCAGCAAAGCCGCAACGGCGGAGTCCACCCCGCCAGATAAACCTACCAAAGCTGTTTTCATACTGACATTTTATAAAATTATTGCCAAAATCCGCCTGCTTTTGTTATAATATTTAAGAAGTTAAGACAGGAAACCAAATATGCCCGCGCGCGGCAGTGCCGTGCGGCGGCGTGACGTTTCCGTCTTTTTTTGGTAAAATAATAATATGTATTCAATAATTGAAACAGGTGGTAAACAGTACTGGGTTACGCCCGGTCAAAATCTGCAGGTAGAAAAGCTTGAAGCGGAAGTCGGCTCTGTAGTGGAGCTTAAAAGCCTATGGGCTGCTTCCGAAGAAGGTACCTCGCCAGATGCCAAGGCGGCTGCGTCCGCCAAGGTCACCGCGGAAGTGGTTAGGCATTTACGCGGTCGCAAGATTATTGTTTTTAAGAAGCGCCCCAAAAAAGGGTACGAACGCACCCAGGGCCACAGGCAAAATCTTACAGAAATCAAGATTAAAGAAATAGTCCTATAACCGGGCAATAAGGAATATAAAATGGCTACATCAAAAGCACAAGGTTCAAGCTCCAACGGGCGTGATTCGCACGGCCAGCGGCTTGGCGTTAAAAGGTATGGCTCGCAGTTTGTAAACGCGGGCGAAATCATACTTAAACAACGCGGCACCAAAATATTGCCCGGCTTAAACGTTTCCCGCGCCAGCGACGACAGCTTATTTGCCCGCGCCAGCGGCATAGTAACGTTTGAATGGGCTAAAAAAGGCAAACAGCAGGTTTCCGTCTACCCTAAGGAAGCCGCTGCCAAAGCGGTAAAGCCGGCCAAAAAGGCCGCGCCTAAAAAAACCGCCAAATAAGCCTGAGCAGTTTTAGCATAAAGCGCCTGCAAACACCGCGGGCGCTTTTTTTGTAGAATACGTTTGTATACCAAAATCCTTTGCGCACGGAGGCCGCAATGCCCTCAAAATTTTTAAAAATAGGCTGGCTGAAAATACTGGTAATGTTTTTTTTAACCGGGTCCTTTTATACTTTTTACTGGTTTTATAAACAATGGAAACAGCTTAAACTTGCCGACGAGGCTTACGCAAAGATATCGCCCTTGGCGCGGGCCCTGTTTTTCCCGTTTTATGTTTTTGCGTTTTGCCGCGCGGTAAGGGCGGGTATTATGGCGGCAAACCCGCACGATAAAAAAATGCAAAAAAAGGCGGCCGGGCTTAAGATGACGTCGTTTTTATTGTTTATTTCCGCCATGCTTATTTTGATTGCGGCTGTAACGGGGCTGGGCAATCCTTGGTTTATTTATGTTATGCTTGCCGTAATAATGATTTCCATTCAAGACGCTATAAACGCCGCTTCGGGCCCCGCTGCGGTGAAGGAAAAACCCCTCCAAACGGGCGACGTTGTTTTTACAATTATAGTTTTTGTTATCATTGCGCTTATTGCTTTTGCTTACACGGCCTCAAAGTCGGCCAAGGGTAAAGCATGTTTTGCCGGCGCCGGTTCTTTATCGGGCAGCCTTTATAAAAACGATTGCCTTGGCTTTAGCCTTAACTTGCCGCAGCTTAATAGCGGCCGCCTTAACCTTGGGAACATAGGCCACGGGGTTTTGTTTTTTAAAGAGGATGTTTCCGGCAGGGAGCAATTGTTTAATATAAGCGCCTTTAGGCCCCCCGTCCGCAGCATTGATATAAGTTTAGACCAAAGGCGTATAGCGCGCGACGTTCTAAAAATGGATAAAGCCGGCGCGCAGCATTTAAAAAGCGTTGATTTGCGCAATATATCAGGGAAAACAATCGCCTGCCTTAATTTTGAAAATTACGAATACGACACAATTTGTTATTTTAACAATAAAGGCTTATTGGTTGAAATTTGGCGCCCCCGCACGGCGGAACACATCGCCCCGGGCTTTTTTGAAAGGGCTTTGCACGGGCTGCGCTTTAACTAGCTTTTAAAGGATTATTATGCAGGCAAACAGCTTTTTGGACAGGGTTAAAGTTTATGTTACCGCGGGCAAAGGGGGCGACGGGTGCCTCTCCTTCCGGCGGGAAAAGTTTATAGAGTTTGGCGGCCCCAACGGCGGCAACGGCGGGCGCGGCGGCGACGTTATCTTTAAGGCCGAGCCTAACCTAACCACCTTGCAGGAGCTTGCCTACAACCCGCATATAGAAGCGCAAAGCGGCGCAAAGGGCAGCCCAAACAACAAAACCGGCCTCGACGGGCGGGATAAAACTATACTGGTGCCTTTGGGCAGCGTTATCAAACTTGACGGCCAAATTATCGCGGATTTAACCGCGCCGGGCCAAACTTTTATCGTTGCCCGGGGCGGGCGCGGCGGGCGCGGCAACCAAAGTTTTAAAACCCATCAAAACACCGCCCCGCGCATTGCCGAACACGGCCAGCCCGGGCAGGAAGTTACCCTGATTGTCGAGCTTAAAGTTTTGGCCGACGTCGGTTTGGTGGGCTTTCCCAACGCGGGTAAAAGCACGTTTTTGGCGGCAACTTCCGCCGCGCGGCCCAAAATTGCAAATTATCCTTT
>JAISVV010000132.1 GCA_031271365.1 Elusimicrobiota bacterium
TTTAGCGCAGGATAAAACCGCCCGCGTGGCGTGCGAAACTTATATAACCCGCGGCATGGTTGTTGTAGGCGGCGAGATTACCACCTCCGCCTGGGCCGATATAGACGCCATTGCGCGCAAAACCATCAAAGATATAGGCTATACCGACCCTAAATACGGCTTTAACGGCGATACCTGCGCCGTTATAAACGTAATCGGCCGCCAAAGCCCCGATATCAGCCAGGGCGTAAACACCGGCGGCGCCGGCGACCAGGGTTTTATGGTTGGCTACGCTTGCAGGGAAACCAAAGAGCTTATGCCCCTGCCGCTGCAGCTTTCGCACGATATTTTAAAGAAGCTGGCCGCGCTGCGCAAAAATAAAACTTTGCCCTACGTGGGGCCCGACGCCAAAAGCCAGGTAACCATAGAATATAAAGACGGCGTTGCGCTGCGCGTGGATAACGTGGTTTTATCAACCCAGCACACCGAGGAAATTTTAGATAAAACCGGCAAAAAAATAACGCAGGCCGCCGCGCAGGAGCTGATTAAAAAAGTTATTCTGCCTGTTTTGGGCGGCCGGGCCGATAAAAACACCAAATTTTTAATTAACCCCACCGGCAAATTTGTAATAGGCGGCCCTCAGAGCGACACCGGCATGACTGGGCGCAAAATTATCGTGGACACCTACGGCGGCCGCTGCCCGCACGGCGGCGGCGCCTTTAGCGGCAAGGACCCTACTAAAGTAGACCGTTCCGCCGCGTATATGGCCCGCTACATAGCCAAAAATATCGTTGCCTCCGGCGCGGCTGAAGAGTGCGTCATACAAATAGCCTACGCCATAGGCAAAGCCGAGCCCGTGGGCTTCTACGCAGATACCTGCGGCACCGGTAAAATTTCCGACGATAAACTTACCGCCGTTTGCCAGAAAATGTTTGATATGCGCCCGCGCGCCATTATGGAACGCTTTAACCTGCGCCGCCCGATATATTTGCAAACGGCCGCTTACGGCCACTTCGGCAAAGCCGGATTGCCGTGGGAGAAAACCGATAAAGCCGCCCAAATAGCCAAACTTGCCGGTTTGTAATATCTATGAAACGCCCGCGGTTAAGAGCAATAAAAAAAGCCGCGCTTTACGCCGCGGGCTTTGTGTTTGCGCTGCTCTTTGCCGCACAGCTTTCCCTGCGGTTTTTACTGCCTTTAGAAAGCGTTAAAAACCGCGCGGAGGATTTTGTTTCCAGGGCTATGGGCGCGCAGATGCGCGTGGAAGGCCTGCGCGCCGGCCTTTTGGGGCTTTACCTGCAGGGCGTTTCGCTTGATATAGAAAACAAGCCCTTTGCCTCGGCGCGGCAGGTTAACGTGCGCTTTTCCCTCCTGCGTCTTTTAAAAGGCGAACTTAAACTAAAAGATATCCGCATAGACGGCTTTACCCTGCAGATTGCGCGTCTGCCCGGCGGCGTTTTTAATATAGAAGCCTTTTTTGCCACCAGCGTTATTGTGCCCTTTAACGACATTGTTATACGCCAAATGCAGGTTAGAAACGCGCTTGTAACTTTTTACGACAGCCAAACCGGCCGCTGCGCGCGGCTGGAAGACGTATCTGTAGAGATGGACGATTTTTCTTTTAAAAAGCCCTTCGGCTTAGCCGCAAACGCCGTTTTAAACGCGCGCTGCGGCGCGGATACGGAAAAGCTGCCCCTTGCCTTTACCCTGCGCCCGGATTTAAAAAATTTGGATTTTGACGCCGCGCAGGCGGAGCTTGTTTTATTTGCCGCCCGCTTAAAAGGCGCAAGCCTGCAGGCGCGCGGCGTCCTTGCTAATTTTAACAAGCCGGAAATTAAACTTAACCTTTCGCTAAACAATCTAAGCGACGCGCTTTTAAAGCCTCTTGCGCCCGCCGCGCCGGCATTTTTAGTGCCTTTGGTTAATATAAACGCCGCGGCCACGTTTGACTATCAAAACAGCGCGGCGCAGCTGCACGATTTAAGCCTTGCTTTTTTAAATTCGCGGATAAAAGCGGGCGGCGCGATTTCTTACGCAAAAAAACTTAAGTACAATTTTAAAGCGCAGGCCGATATCGCGCTTGAGGGCCCGGGCGGCGCGTTGGCCCTGGCCAAAAACTACAAATTAAAAGGCGCCGCCGCCCTGCAGACAGAGTTTACCGAAAAAACTTTAAAAGCCTCCGTAAAAGTGCGCGACGCCGGCGCAACCCTGCCCCAAGGCGTGCTGGAAAAACTAAATATCAACATAGACGTTATAAACTTGCGCGATATTAAAATGCCGCTTTTTGCAGGCGTTTTAAACGGCCACGATTTCAGCGGGGCGGCCGCGTATCTTGTGCAAAATAACAAGCCGCTCCTGTCTTTAAACTTTAAGGCCGATACGCTGCTGGCTAAAACGCCCGTTGCCGCCGCGGCCGCCCCCGCGCGCGCGGACGTGATACTTGACGCCCCGGCCGCCTCCAAAACGCCAAAGCGGGTTGAAAACTGGCCTCTTGCGCCCGCGCGCGTAACGCTCGAGGCGGAAATTAAAAAACTGGATATCCCCTATATCGCCGCGGGGCATCTTTCTTTTAAAGCGGATATGGATAATGTCACGCCCCTTTTGGATAAAGCGCAGGGGCGCCTGGAGCTTTCCGCCGGCGCGGGCGTTATAAAGGACCTCTACCGCCTTACCAATGCCAACGCCGTTACAAAAGTGTTATTTGTTTCGCTGGGCGTTGTAAGCAGGGTGGTTAACACTTTAAACGTGCTGGGCGTTTTAAACAATCTTATCGCCGGCGGCAGAAATGTGGATAAAAGCGGCCGCCAAACCGCGCAGGAAAAAATGCAGGGCCACATGGATTTTAATTCCTTTACGTCGGATATTACTTTTGAAAACGGCGTTTCTACGATAAACGACGGGTATTTCCGCTCTGACAAACTTTCCTTTGCGCTTAAGGGCGATATAGATTTTAACTCCGGCAAGCTGGACATGTCCGTACACGCCGCCCCGGGCAATGTGACGCAAAGGGGCATGATGCCCCTTACAATTGCCGTCGGCGGCACATTGGACGACCCGCGCGGCAGCATGAACATTTTGGCTAACGCCGCCTCGCTTGTAAGGGAGACGCTGCTGCACAACCCGGCGGTTAATATTTTGCGCTCCGCGGGTTCCGCGGTTACCGGCGGCGGGAAAGAGAAATCCCCCGCGCCCGCCCGGGAACGCCCGCAAGAGGGCCGGCCCGCGCAGGGCGGCGCAATGTAGCTTTTATTTTGTTTGCGTTGTTTTGATTTGCGTCAGGTTTAAAACTATATCCAAAGTAAGTTCCAGCTGCTGCAGAAAGTGTTCTTCTAAAATATTCTCGTCGGCTTGGTGGGGGCCTTCTTTGGCCTTTCCCATCACGGGGCCTATGCCGTAGGCCAAAATGCCGTGTCTTCTTAAAAATTCGCTTTCATTGGACGCGGGGGAAAGCCCCGCTAAAGTAAGCGCGTCGGGGTAAATTTTTTGCACGGCGGCTTCTATGGCTTTAAAAAGCCGGTCTTCGGTTTGCGCGGGCGGCTGGGGGTAGGGCGTTTCCGGCTGCTCTATGATGGTCAGGGTTATGCTCTCGTCGTTTTCAAAAAGGGCGGCTAAGTTGTTAAAGAAATCAGCCGGCGCGGTTTGCGGCATAAGGCGGCAGTTTAAAGTGGCCTGCGCCTCGGCGGCAAGGGTGTTTGGTTCGGCGCCGGCGGTCAGTATCGTGGGCGAAATTGTGTCCGCCAGCTGGGTTTTAAAGAA
>JAISVV010000001.1 GCA_031271365.1 Elusimicrobiota bacterium
AAAACCGCGCCTGCCAAAAAGCCGGAGGCTGCCGCAGTTGTTGACGCGTCCAAACAAAATTTACCCCCCTCCCCCCTTGCGGGAGAGGGCCGGGGTGAGGGGATCGCCGCCCCTGCGCAACAGCAGCCCAAACCCGTCGTGGCGGAGGCCCCCAGGCCAGCGCCCGTAGTGGCAGAGCAGCCCAAGCCGGCTGCGGCCCCCAAACCCGCGCCCGCGGCCCCGCCGCAGCAGCAACAGCAGCCAAAACCGCAGCCCGCGCCGCAGCAATCGGCCCCGGCAAAGCCGGAACAAAAAACCATAAAAGTTTTAGGCCAGCCCACAATAAAAGAACTGGCCGAAAAGATGAATATCAAGATAAACGATTTCATCAAAAAACTTATGGGCATGGGTATTTTTGCCACCATCAACCAAAGGCTGGAGCAGGATATGATAGAGCTTGTCGCGGCCGAATTTGGCTTTAAGGTGGAACACACCGAAGAATTTGCCAAAGACAAAATAACCGCCGCGGCCGAAACCACCGACGACGCCGCCACCCTTAAGCCGCGCCCGCCCGTAGTAACCATTATGGGCCACGTGGACCACGGCAAAACCAGCCTCTTAGACGCCATACGCCAAAGCAATGTGGTAGCGGGCGAATTTGGCGCAATAACGCAGCACATCGGCGCGTACACCGTCAAAACCCCGCGCGGCCAGATATCTTTTTTAGATACCCCCGGCCACGAAGCGTTTACGGCAATGCGCGCGCGCGGCGCGCAGGCCACCGATATCGTTATATTGGTGGTATCGGCCACCGACGGCATAATGCCGCAAACGATAGAGGCCGTAAACCACGCGCAAAGCGCGGGCGCGCCTATAATAGTTGCGGTAAATAAGATAGACCTGCCCGGCGCCAACCCCGATAAAATTAAACAGGATTTGGCCAACCGCGGCCTTATCCCCGAGGAATGGCAGGGCAATACTATTTATGTGGAAATCTCGGCCAAAAAACGCATTAATATAGATAAACTGCTGGAGATGGTTTCCCTGCAGGCCGAGATAATGGAACTTAAAGCCAACCCCGACCGCCCGGGCGTGGGCGTTATTTTAGAAAGCAAGCGCGACAATAAACGCGGCGTGGTTGCAACCGTTTTGGTGCAAAAAGGCACCATGCGCGTGGGCGACCCGTTTATAGTGGGCAACACCTTCGGCAAAATACGCGCGCTGATTGACGAGCACGGCCAGCGCCTAAGCGGCATCGGCCCCAGCATACCCGCAGAGGTTTTGGGCATCAGCGGCGAGCCGCCCGTAGTGGGCGACACAATGTTTGTTACCGAAACCGAAAAAGAAGCCAAATACATAGCCGAAAAGCGCAAACTTGCCGCCAAGGAAGAAAAACTGGCGCACGCAAAACACGTATCCTTAACCAATCTGCGCAGCGAAGTTGACGGCCGCAAAATTAAGGATTTGGCCATAATCTTAAAGGCCGACGTGCATGGCTCCTTAGAAGCTATTAAAGACGCCATAATGCGCATACCCACCGAAGAGGTTGAGGTAAAAATAATCCACAGCGGCGCGGGCAATGTTAACGAGAGCGACTTGCTGCTTGCCAAAGCCAGCGACGCCGTGATAGTGGCCTTTAACGTGGACACCGACGGCGACGTGGCGGAACAAGCCGAACGCGAGGGCATAGAAATCCGCAAGTACAATATCATCTTTGAACTGCTGGAAGACTTGCACGCCGCCATGGAAGGCCTTTTAGAGCCCGACGTAGTGGAAGAAGTTGTAGGCCGCGCGACGGTGCGCCAGGTGTTTGATTTAAGCTCCGGCTTTATTGCAGGCTCTTACATCGACGAAGGCAAAATAATACGCGGCTACGACGTAAGAATAATGCGCGCCGGCGAGCAGGCCTACAAAGGCCGCATAAACGGCCTGAAGCGTTTTAAAGACGACGTTAAAGAAGTTGAAAAGGGCTACGAATGCGGCATACTTATTGAGGGCTATAAGCAGACAAAGCCCGGCGACGTAATAGAATGTACGCATAAGAAGACTGTTGTGCGCCGTATACAAAAAAATGCTAATTAGAGCTTGATGTAATAAAATAAAACACCCCGCCGTATACAAACAGGGCGGGGTGTTTTATTTATTACATAAAATCGTCGTTTCTATTTTCGATATAGCGCACGCTGCGCTCTACTGCGAGGGTTTTGTATTTTTGTAATTCTTCTTCCATAAGTTTACGCTCATTCTTTTCTATGTCGCTTATATAAAGTTTAAATTGTTCCTTCATGGCAATAGGGTCTAAAAAATCAAATTTGTATCTCTCGGGGTTTGATATATGAAACAAAAGATAAGCGGAGCCTCCTCTCTCTCGCGCGCCGGCGCTTATAACAAGTTCGGCCCAATTTTCGCTGCGTCTGCGGTATTTTATATAAATTTTAGAGATATAATCTATCTCGTCCCATTTAAAAGCGCCCAGGCTAGGCATATCCACGCCCTGCGGCCCGATTATAATACGCGGGTTCTTTTTTCCTCCGGGCGCCAGGCGCCATATCCATATCAAAAAAAACATTCCGGCAAAAAGGAGCGCCACATCAAAGGAATCTTGATTGAAAAAAAATAAAACAAAGAACACAGCGCCAAATAGAAATATAGATAATTTAAACAGTCCAAGTGAGTCAGGGCCATAAAAAATTTTGCGTCCGTCGCTAAGTTCTTTCATTATTTTCCCTTTTTGCCGCCGCAGCAAGTTAAGCGGATATTTTAAATATATTATATTTATTTTTTCGTAAAAATACGTAAGGGCGTTTGAGTTAATATCTGCGTATATTACGCTGATAAACACAATATGCTAAACTAGTTTTATGAAGTAAATTTATTAAGTCATTTCCCAAAACAAAATAAATGCCATTAAGAAAATAGAGGAAAATAAAAAATAACCATGCAAAACGCTTATTTTAACGCGGCCGCGCAACTGCTGCAAACAATTGATAAAACCCAAAACGAGGCCATGCAAAAAGCAGCCGCTTTAATTGCCGATACCGTGCGGCAGGACGGGCTTATCTACACCATGGGCAACGGCCACAGCCAAAGCGTGGCTTTAGAGCCTTTCCACCGCAGCGGCACTTTGGCCTGCGTAAGCGCGGTTTTAGACGACAGCTTTAACTTTAAACCCACCGCCCACGCCGCCACCGACCTGGAGCGCAAAGAAGGCTATACCACCGCCGTAATGCAACAGCACGACATCGGGCCCAAAGATGTTTTTATCGTCATCTCCAACTCGGGCCGCAACCCCGCCGGTATAGACGCCGCGCTTTACGCGCGGGGCAAAGGCGCAAAAGTTATCGTTATCACCGCCTTAGAGGCGCATAAAAAACTTGGCACAAAAAGCCGCCACGGCAGCGGTAAAATGCTGCGCGATACCGGCGACGTGGTTTTGGATAATTGCGTAAACTCGCAGGAGACGGCTTTAACTTTAGGCGGCAAAAACATAGCGCCCGTATCAACTATAGCGGGCGCGGCGATAATCAATAATATTATGTATCTTGCCACGGAGCGGCTTGTAAAAGAAGGGTTTGACGCGCCCTTGTACCTAAGCAGCAACGACGGCGGGGACGACAATAACAACAAACTGGCCGCGCGCTACCTGGGCCGCATAAAATATTTGGGCTGATTAAAAAGGCGATTGCACGCCGGGGCTGTTTGCTACGCAGCCATACTGGCCCGAAGACCAAACCACAATCAAATTATCGTGCCCGCAAATACTTTTGCAAACTTTTTGAATCAAATCGTCGGGTTCAACCAAGGTTTTACTGGTTATGGCGCAGACCGCATTATTGCCTTTAAGAAAAGCATGGCTGCCGCCGGAATATTTATCCAGGATAAAAGCAATGGAAACTTCTTTCCCGGCGCTAAAAGTTGTCTTAAACATTACGTATAAATCGTCGAAATTTGTAAAGGTGGTTTTTGCGTCCTGCAAAGTTATTTGCACGTCAAGCAACTCATTTAAAGATTCTATCGTAGAGCGGCTGGGGGGATATTTGCCGTACGTCATATAGTATCTCTCAAAAGCTTCTTTTACTGCGCGCAGCGACGCGGCGTCGCGGTTAACTTTCGCTTTTGCCGAGGCCAATCTGTACTGCGGCAGCGCAATGGCGCTAAGTATACCGATTATTAACACCACTACCAGCAACTCTATTAAAGTAAAAGCCTTTTTATTTAAGTTTTTCATAAGTAATATTCTATCATAAAAAGATATTTTTACGCGCGGCCCGGGCGTCTTTTGCTATTTGTATTTTTAACTCATCAAGGCCGGAAAACTTCTTTTCCCCCCGGATTTTGAATAGGAAGTCCACCTTTAAAACGCGGCCGTAAATGCTGCGGTTAAAATCTAAAATATGCGTTTCCACAGATGGCGCGCCGTTTTTATCTATCGTCGGGCGCGTGCCTATATTGCAAACGCCTTTAAAAACCTCTTTACCCAAATAAACGCGTACGGCAAAAACGCCCGGGGGCAGTATTTTGTGCCCGTCAACGGCCATGTTTGCCGTCGGGAAGCCTATCGCGCGCCCAAGCCGCCTGCCTTTAACAATTTTGCCGCTTAGCCGATACGGCCGCCCAAGCATTTTGCCAACGCTTTCTATATCGCCGCCGCGCAAAGCCGCGCGTATTAAAGAGGACGATATTTTACGCCCCCCCTCCTGCACAAAATCGGAGGCGATATAAATTATATTATTTGCCGCGCAGGCCTTTTTTAAAAAATCCAGGCGGCCGCCGCGGTCCTTGCCGAAGGCAAAATCAGGCCCGACCAAAATACCGCCCATTTTATATTTTTTAAGCAGCGCGGCAAAAAAATCCCGCGCCGATAAATCGCGCAGCTTATTAAAATCAAGTTTATAAATTTGCGCCGGGCCAAGCGCGCGGATAAGCTCAAACTTTTCCGCCGGCGTGGTAATAACGGCCTGCGGCGGCAAACCCTGCATAACAACTTTGGGCGGGTAGCCGAAAGCCAAAACCGCGCTGTTCATTTTATTTTGCGCGGCAAAATCTTTAAGCGCGTAAATAAGGCGCCTGTGGCCCAGATGCACGCCGTCAAAAGCGCCTATGGTTATAAAGTTTTTACGCATTTTAAAATCTCTTCTTTAGGCATGGTTTTTAAAGTTTCTATACCAACGGCGTCGGCCACATTGTAGCAGCCCACAGCCGTGCGCCGCAGCGCGCTTAAATGCGCGGCCGTGCCCAACTTTTGCCCCAGCATATACGCCAAACTGCGCACATAGGTGCCGCTGCCGCAACGCACGCTGAATTTTATTACGCCCTCGCCCAGGCTGACGTCGCCGTAAC
>JAISVV010000007.1 GCA_031271365.1 Elusimicrobiota bacterium
AGGAGGCTAACCCAAACGCCAAGCTGGTTTTGTGCGACAGAGGCTCTTTAGACGGCGCGGTGTACTGGCCTTACGGGCAGGAGGATTTTTTAAAAACCATGAACGCCTCCGTAGAGGACGAATATAAAAACTACTATGCCGTTATCCATATGTCGCCGCCGAAGGAGGCAAAGTACTACCAAAACACCAGCGTGCGTACCGAAAATCTGGAGCGCGCCCTGCAGCTGGACCAGGATATTTTAAAACTATGGGCCGCCCATCCGCGCCACATAGTGATACCGGAAAGCAATGATTACGTCAAAAAAGCTTTAATAGTAAGAACCGCGATAAGAAAAATAATTAACGGAGAGCTATAATTTTATGGTACTGGATTTTTTATTTAAAAAGAAAAAGCCCGCCGCGCCGGCCGCCAGCCAAAGCGCCGGCGAAACTAAAACCGAAAAGGGTAAAGAAAGCATTGAAGCCCGCATAGAGCGCGAGATGGGCTCGCTGCCTTCTTTCATAAAAAATAAAGTTAAGGACCCTTCGGTAAAGCAGCGCTTCATAGAGCTTGCCAAACGCATGGAAAAGGACGGCGTTGATATGAACTCCCCCCGCGCGATGAAAAAGTGGGTTAAAGAGCACGAAAAGCAAATTAAAGAAGAGCGGCAAGGCGGCAAAGTCGCCCCCGTGGTAAAAGAAGAAGGCCCCGGCCGCAATGAGCCCTGCCCCTGCGGCAGCGGCAAAAAATACAAAAAGTGCTGCGGTAAGTAGAACGCCTGTTAATAATAAAACGCCCCGCCAAACTTACGGCGGGGCATTTTTGCATGGGGTTAAAACGTTAAAATGTTAAAGCGGCTGCACTTTGCCGCCTTCTATTTTGTAGCATTTGTCGGCGAAGCCGGCGGCGTGCATATCATGGGTTACCATTAAAATTGTTATGCCTGTTTTGGCCAGGGCGGCGAAATCTTTAAAAATTTGCTCTTTGCGCGCGGCGTCAAGGTTGCCGGTGGGCTCGTCGGCCAGCAGCAGGGCGGGCTCGTTGATTAGGGCGCGCGCTATGGCGGCCCTTTGCTTTTCCCCCCCGCTTATTGAAGGCGGCATTTTAGCGGCAAGCGCGTCTATGCCGAAGTTTTTCAAAAGCTCGCCGGCGCGCTTTAGCTTGTTTTTGCCTTTTATTAAAGCGGGCATATTAACGTTTTCCAGCACGTTAAACTCCGGCAGCAGGCCGTCAAACTGGAAGACAAAGCCAAATTTACCAAGCCGCAGTTTTGCTTTTTGCGCCTCTTTAAGTTTAAGTATGTTTTTGCCTTCAAAAATAACCTCGCCGGAGGTGGCTGTATCTAATAAGGCAATTAAATTTAAAAGCGTGCTTTTGCCGCTGCCCGAGGGCCCCACAAAAACAATAAACTCGCCCTTGCGCGCGTCAAAACTGACGCCGTCAAGCACCTTAAGGGCCGCTTTGCCCTCGTCGTAAATTTTGGTTAAATTTTTAATGTGCAGTATTTTATCCATATCTTATAGCGTCCACTGGGTTTACCTTAGAGGCTTTAAAAGCCGGGTACAAAGCCGATAAAAAACACAAAGCGTAGCTGCCCAGCATTACGCTTAGAACGTCCAAAAATTCTATGGAAACGGGCACTTTGGTTAGATAATAAATATCGCCCGGCAGCTGCACAATATCAAAAGTAACAATAACCCAGCAAAGAATCATCGCCAAAATAAAGCCCGAAAGTATGCCCGCGCTGCCGATAAAAACGCCTTCGAGCATAAAAATGCGCCTTATATGCGCCGGCCCCGCGCCCATGGCGCGCAAAATGCCGATATCGCGCAGCTTTTCGGTGCCAAAAAGTATAAGGTTGGAGGTAATGTTTAAAGACGCTACCAGTATTATTAAAGAGAGTATGATAAACATCATTGCTTTTTCCAGTTTTAAAGCGGCGTAAAGGGTGCTGTTAAGGTCGGCAAAAGTTTTGACGACGTAATTGTATCCGGTAAGCTCTTCTATTTGCGCGGCGGCTTTTTCGGCGTTTTCCAGTTTATTTAATTTTACCGACAGGCCCGTTACCGCGCCGTTTAGGCCCAAAAAATCGCCGGCGGATTGTATGTCGGTATAGACTATGGTGTTATCAAACTCGTAGTAGCCGGTTTTTAAAAGGCCGGTTACTTTAAAGCGTTTCATCTTCGGCAGCCCGCCGGCGATTGCCTGCGGGGAAACCAAAACAACGTCGTCGCCGATATTAAGGCCCATGTTAAAGGCAAGCTCCGCGCCAAGCGCTAGGGGCGCGGCGTCGCCGGCGGCTTGAAAGGAGCCTTCCGTCAAAGAGGATACCAAATCGCTTGTTTTAGCTTCGGCCGCAGGGTCCAGCCCGCGGATAACAACGCCCTGCGACTGGCGGCCGTAATTTAAAATAGCCTGCCCCAAAATATTAGGCGCGGTGGCTTTAACAAGTTTCAGGCTTTCTATATCGGCCTGCAGTTTTTGGTACCGCCCGTCGGGTATCGCGCCGACAACAAGCACATGCGCCTGCGCGCCGATAACCTT
>JAISVV010000096.1 GCA_031271365.1 Elusimicrobiota bacterium
ATTCGCGCGAAAAGGTTAATAAGGTATAAAAATAAAGGAGTTATTTTCAAACAATAACTGCCCCCAGCGGTACCGGCCGTCCGTGTTTAAGAAAACGCTTATGCGTTTTATATCCATCGGCGGTATATCTGTAGTCGAGAATCTGCCGCTATACGGCCAGCCCATGTACCAGTTGCTTGTTTTCTCCATTTCTACAATGGCGGGTATGTTCTTTTCAATGTTAAGAAGCCTTTTGGAGTAATACGCAGCTCTTTTAGGATTTACGGTACCCCATATGGCGGGGGGTAAATAGCTGCCGGGCGGGGTAAACCCCATGCCGTCTTCAATCATAAGGCCGTTTTCGTAGATATTAATTAAACCCTTTTCGTTTAAATTCATGCCTCTGTACATAGTGTTGCCGTTGCTCTCAAAAGGCGGCGGAGGGACATGTTTAGGCATTGAAGCGGCATTGAATTTATCTAAATTATTTACGACATGCCGCGTGCCGGGGCTAAACGCAGCTCTGCGCATCGCCGCAGCCTTGGCGTTGTTAAACGAGGCCGCGTAAGTTCTTTGCGCGTACTCCAGCCATTGCGGCTGCGCGTAATAGGTTGTTTTATAGTACAAAATAGCGTCTGCCATATCTTTAATCTGTTTTTGGGTGGCGCGGCTTACTTTGCCGGCGGAGGCAATTTCGCTTTGCATGGTTTTTTTGAGGGCGTTGATTTCCGCGGTAAAGGTTTGGGTAAAGGCGGAGTAAGAGTTTATTTGTTCCGACGCGTTTAACCCGTTTAAAACAATTTGGCCCGTTTTATTGGGTATCGTTATCAAATTGACATTAGTCGCCATGCCTGCAAAAGCAGGGTCCGTAACGGCAACCTGCAAGCCGTTTTTTACGACCTCAGCCGCGGCCGCGGGGATATTTTTTGCGCTGTTAGCCATTTTGGCCAGATTTGCCGTCAGCTGCGCTTTTATTTCTGCCGCGCCGCGCGCCGCGCCGGCTGTTTTAAACATACGTATTGTTTTTGCGCCGTTTTTTGCGGCCTTAACGACAAGTTTGCCGCCAAAGCGCGGTATGCTTACCGTAAGCGACGTGCCGCCGGTAATTGCGGCTATAGCTAAATCCAGCGTTATAAACTCCGCCACAAGGACGCCGTATTTTATGATAACCTCGGCCGCGCGCACGCTGCCGTCGGCTTTTTGCACGGCCCGGTCGTAATTGTTTTTTACAAATTTATTGCCGTATTTTTGCGTGTTTTGCCAAAGCGCCTGTATCATGCTGCGGCGCAGGGCGCTGGCGTCGCGCGGCGGCAGGCTTACTATGTTTACGCCGTTTGGCGCGCTGACTTCCGGCGATTGATCTATGGCGATGTAAACCTCCCCCGCCGGCGGCGGGGCTGGTTTCGTAAAATAAGTGTCTTCTATAAAAGCCGCGCTTTGCTTGCGCTGCTGCTCGGTGGAATTTGGGGCGTTAAGCAAACACAAAGCGGCGTTAACCTTTAAAACTTTATTTTGCGGGTTATTAAAATCATCGGCTATGATGTCTTTGGCCAGCGGGTATATGCTTTCGTGGCATAAGGCTGCGGCAAAGCGCTCCTGCTGGCCGTAGTTTTCTATATCGCCGTAGCGGTTGATAAGCGTTTTTATGCCGCGCGATATTTCGGCAGGCAGCCAGGTTGACATCGGCGGCTTTGCGGTTAATTCCCCTCGGATATATTGTTGGGCCGAGTAAAAAGCGCGCCGGCCGCCTAAATCGTATATTGAACGCAGCGCCAGCGCGTAAAAGGTGGCGCTTGTATAGGGGCGTTTGGCAGCGTTTTTTATATCTAAGATAGCGCCGTTAAGCAGCGAATCCCACGTTTTGGCTATACCCTCTCCCATATTTATATAATCTTCTTCGGTTTGCACATTGGCGTATTTTACCTGGGAAAGGATTATAATCGCAAACATATGTTCAAGGTTTTCAAAGAGGACGTTGTACTGCGCTTCTATCAGCACGAGTAAAGAAAGGTTTTCCGCCGCCGCGGCTTGGATTTGCCAGCGCTGGTCGGGCGTGATATAGGGGGATAGATATAATTCGGCCAGTACTTGCCAAGCGGTTGTTTCCAGCTTTGTGGCCGGCAGCGGGCTTTCAAGGTCTGAGTTTTTTACGGCGCGCAGCCGCTCGTCTACAATGTTAAGCGCCGTCATATACGCCAGATTGACGGAGTTAAAAGCGCACTGGTAGTCGCTTTCCTCCTGGCAGGTTTGGGCGTCTAAAAGCAGGCCGGCAAGGCGTTCGTTGTCGGGTGCGTTTAACGCTAAATCCGGCCTTTGCGCCCAAACGCCGATGTTGCAGCAAAGCAGCGCGCAAGCGGTAAGAATACGGATAAGACTGGTAATGCCTTTCATAAAAATAGTTTTGCAAAAAAACTTTGCGCGCGCATGAGGCCTTAGGCCCAATTGGGCAGGGTCAAAGGGCCCGGTTTTGTTTTAGTAAAAAAAGCTATAATAAAAAAATAATTAAGGGGGCAAAAAGCGCCATGTTCAAAGCCGGCTTAGATAAAATAACGGGGATGCTTAACTCCTACAAATACAAAAACAGCAAATTTTTGTATAACGTAAAAAGCCTTGCGCGCTATTATACGCCCAAATTTTTCCTGCGCGGCCGCCTGCGCGCTATGCTCGGCGCGCTAAAAGATTACGATAAAAAAGAAATCTGCGACCGCGTTAATTATTACTGCCGCCTGGAAGAAAAAACCGCCCTGCCCGAAACCGCCGTAAAACTGGCCGATTTTAAGTATAAAAAACGTAAGGGCCAAAGCTCGCTTACCGCTTATTTTTTTGATACTTACGAATACGTCCGCTACTTTGCCGGCGGCTTAAAAATCTGCCACGATTTTGGCGACGTTACCCAAACGCCGCCCTGGCCGGCCATAGTTAAAAGCCGCCCCATAGGCGCGTTAAACGCCAACGCCGTTTTATTAAACCTTGATAAACTGCGTCATTTTACGTTTATAGAAGATAAAAAGGATTTTAAGGATAAAAAGGATATGCTTGTCGGGCGCGGGGCCGTGTACCAGCCGCACCGCGTAAAGTTTTGGGAAATGTATTTTAACCACCCGCTGTGCGATTTGGGCCACTGCGGCATAGATGCGCGGCGCAAAGAGTGGGTAAAAAAGTTTATGAGTATAGGCCGGCATTTGGATTATAAATTTATCCTGTGCCTGGAAGGCAACGACGTCGCCACAAATTTAAAGTGGGTAATGTCTTCTAATTCCGTTGCGGTTATGCCGCGGCCAAAATACGAAACCTGGTTTATGGAAGGCCGGCTTATCCCCGGGCGGCACTATATAGAAATAAGCCCGGATTTTACCGATTTAGAAGAAAAACTAAACTATTATATCGCCCGCCCCGACGAGGCGCAAAAAATATCGCAAAACGCGCAGGCATACGTGGCGCAGTTTAGAGATAAAAAAAAGGAAGATTTAATCTCGCTTCTGGTTTTGCAAAAATATTTTAAAATGACCGGGCAGCAGCCATGAAAATAGCGCGCTGCCGGCCCCGAGGGCAATTAATTATATATAAATTACGGAGCAAGCTATGCTGCCTTTAATACTTAAAAATCATCCTTTGGCCGCAGCCGTATTGGGCGGCGTGTTTGGCTTTGCCCTGGGTATGCTAAACAGGGTTTTGTTTCAAAAGTACAGGCGCTGGCTTGATAAAAAGGAGCAGCTGGCCAAAGAGAAGAAAATCTACCAGCGTATTAAAACGGAAGCCAAAGAACTTTTGGAGATAATAAAGCTGCAGATGAGCCCCGTTAACCTTAATATTTTTAAATTCGGCTTTGAGCCCGCTGAGGAAGCCTGCTCTATACACGCCGGAAAAGGGCCTAAATACGCCATATTAAACGCCCTCGGCGGCGCGGACATACAAAACCAGGTATTCCTGCTTATGGATTACGGCTATGTGGAAAAGGTTAAATTTGAAGGCTTCTCCGGCTACCGCATAACGCACAAATTTACAGATTTGCTAAAGCGTTACGGGTAGCGCGCTAAATTTAAAAACCCCCGCCATCGCGGGGGTTTTTAAATTTACCGAAAAGTAGACAACTTGTTAACTGCGGAGTATAAAACGGAAGTTATTGCCCGTAGCCGCGAAATCCTTATAATGAAAGATATGTTGCCGAGTTGCAGTTAACTGCAGTTTGCGGTTGCTCTGAAAAAGTTTTTCAACCACTCCAAACACAGCTTCTAGTAATACTGTATCTAATTGTTTTAAAATTTAACACCATTTTGTTTAGTGAGCTGTTGTTTACGCTTATATTTTTATAAAGAAATAAAAATGAGATTGTAATTATATGCCAAAATTATTTTACATAATTGCCTCAACCATCGAAGCCGCTCAAACTAAAAAGGAAGATTCTTTTGTTAAAGTCTGTAAAGTTTTAGCCAACAAATATCTTCCAACAACGGGAAGGATAATAAAGGGGCTGTTAAAAAAGAGAAAAAAGGTTATAATAATACTGGGGAGAAATTATGGGTACAGCATTATTTAGGGACGTTGATATCAGGCAGGCTTTGTATAACAACGACTTAAAGAAACACTCAAATGATGACGATACCCTTATTCTTGACGAGATGGGGGTTATGCAGGGTCTTCATCGTGTGGATATTGCTGTTATAAACGGCAAAATGCATGGATACGAAATCAAAAGTGATCTCGACACCCTAGACCGTCTGCCCTTGCAAGCCGAAGCATATAGCAAAGTATTGGACAGAGTTACTTTGGTTGTTGCCAAAAGGCACTTACAAAAGGCAATAGTTCTTGTTCCAACTTGGTGGGAAATCAAAGTCGCTTATTCTAATAAAAAGCACGCCTTATCTATAAAGAAATATAGACCTGGCCTTGTAAATTATAACATTGACGCCTCATCGTTAGTCCAATTATTATGGAAGGATGAAGTCGTTTCTTTATTAGAACAATTAGGTTTTGCCCCAAAAGACTTGCGATATCCTAAGGCTACTTTATACAAGATGCTTACCGAAAATATTTCTCTTGCTAAATTAAAGTCGCTGACAAGAACTATATTGAAAAACCGTACAAATTGGAGAGGTCAGATACAACCTTAGTTAGGTGCTGGTTTGTTGCAACCCATACCCAAGTACTTAAATTTCCCGTACCCTTCCCACCTGCGCACTCTTTTATATACTTATCTCCAGCAGAAAAATCCTCACCGCGATACTCGTCTCGCTTTACAAGGTCTTCGCAAAGCTTTTTATATTGTCCGAACCCTTGCGATTTTCTACCCTTCACAGGTGCTCCAGTATAATAATACCATTCAGAATCAAATGTATACCTAACCTTTGCCATAGGAGTAAAGGTTCGCATATCCAAGTTTGGAGCAGCGTGCTTTGGTGTGCCTATGGAGTAGTCAGAAAAAGCAGGTAGACGGAAAGAGTTTCTAAACTTACTTACGCAATATTTATAGAATAACCACTCTGCCCTTTTATAAAGATTGATGTCCTGATTGCTTTCTGCCATAGAGCTGCCTGCGACCGTAAAGGAACGCCAGAAGTTTATATCGGGTATTTTATTAAAGAATCCCTTCATCGTTTCAAAAGTAGATTCTTCATTCACCACAATAGAAACCTTTTCAAAATCAATAACTAGGTCAATATCTGGCTTTCCTAAGCCAAGTGATTTGCAGACCCTTGTTATGTTCGCTTCAATTTCTGAGTGGTTTGCAAAGTTATTTGTCTTAATACGGAGAACAGCACCCCTTTTATCTGTTTTTATTACTGCTGTGTACGCTGCCAAGGCCTCTACAGCTTCGTCCAGCTTTACTACAGGTGTTACTGTGCACCCGCCAACTCTATACCTTTCGAATATCTTTAATATATATTCTGGTTTGTCCGTGGTTAATCCGATAGGGTCAATGTCAATTAACGCTTCTCTGCCCCATTTTGTTTTTAAACGAGAGGCAAGGTCAGATATATGCTCATTAATATCCCTTGCGGTTTTTGTTTCATGGTCATAGCCCGGAGGCGTAATTTCAATTAAAGGTATGATTCTATCTTTAATGCGTTCGTCCAATTTTAAAAGGGCTTGATATTCACCCTGCTTCCATTTAAGTATGGGAACATATGTTGTGCTATTTATCATCTTAACTCTTCCTTGCAGGTAAAAATACGGCTTTTTGATACTATACATTGTTAGTATAGGTTAAAAATATTAAAAAGTCAAGGTATAAATTAAAAAATAAGCTAAAAATATCTTAAATGGTGGGGTAAAATATATAAAAACCAATAAAATGTTCTAAATATACATATAAAATTTGTTTTTTTATTATATTTTGGTTAAAAGGATGATTGGCATTGCCAGCAATCCTTAAAATTATACTATTCCTCCTTAAAACCTCCTATTTTAATTTGTGTGTTCATTGCCGTATAAATTATCATAACCATACCGAAAACGTCTTCTAGCAAGATATTAAAGACGTTCTTTGTTTGTATATTTTTGTTCATAAATAAGCACGACACAAGACAAACTCATTTTTACCTTCGCGACAATAACTGCTATCAGTAAAAGCAGAAGGTTTAAAAAATTCTGAAAGTATAGCCTGCCATATACAGAAGTCTTTCCGTATCTATAGCAGAGAAAGAACAGAAAGAATAAAAAGTAAATCTTCATCACAATATCCGTTTATACGTCCTCATGGAAAGCGTGTCATTATCACAGATTTACTTGCTAATCTGGTTTTAGAGAACAAAAAAATCAAATTCTCCTATAAAAAACCCTTCGACTTGTTTGTCGAAGGGTTTATGTGTCCTATATTCTACCGGGAGAGGGACTCGAACCCTCAAGCCCTGAAGGGCATTAGTTTTTGAGACTAACCTGTATACCATTCCAGCATCCCGGCCTTGGTTTTATTTGCGCTTCGGGCGTTTTTTGATTTCCCTATGCCCGGATACGCGGGGGCCGCGCCACCTTTAAGGTATGCCGTGCGGCGGAGGAAATTAAAATCTGTCCTGAAATCCTGCAAAAAACCGCTTTTTTATATTCTATCAAATTTGGGAATTATTTTTTAGCCGTTATATGCGCTTTGGGGCTGCGCCGGCGCGGCTTGGCGCCGGTGTTGTTTTTTACCGCGCCGGGGTTTACGTAGCGTAAAACGCCCTCTGCCACGGCCGCGCCTAAAGTTTCTATAAAGCTGTCCTGCATTAAAAGTTCCTCTTGCTCGGGGTAGAGCATATAAACGCTTTCCAGCAGCACGGCGGGTATTTGCGGCGTGTTGCGCAGCACCGCTAAATCCATATTTATTATGCCGTTGGAAATAAGCGGCACGTTTGACGTATACGCTTTTTCCATTGCCGCGGCAAAGGGCTGGCTGTGCGGATAAAAATAATAAACGCCAAAGCCGCGCTCGCGCGTGAAGGGGTTAATATTGTTTGGCAGCGAGTTATTATGCACGCTTATAAAAATTTGCGCGCCCGTATTTGCGGCTTTTTGGACGCGCGCTTCAAGCCCGGTCTGCTCGGTAAGCGTTTTAGACATTATTACCTCGGCCCCAAGCGCTTTTAACTTGCGCGCGGCCGCTTGCGCGGTTTTATAATCGGGCAGATATTCAGGCGTGCCGTTTGGGGTTATGGCCTCCCGGCAGGTATAGCGCGTCATGGGGGAATGCCCGGGGTCTAAAAACACTTTTAAGTTTTTAAGCGGCTCTTTCTTTGTAAAAGCAAAATGCGGCTTGTGGATAAGCTCTACAATCAGGTCGCTGCCGCTGTAGTAGTATTTAAGCCCCCAAAGCGTTTGGCCGGGGCGGTAAGTTAAATTAATGTTTTGGGTGTTTCCCGCGGCCTGCTGCGTTTGCGCGCTTGCAATAAGCGCGCTTTTGCCGTCAAAGTTAACCGGGGCTGCCGCCAGGGTATAGTAAAGCCGCAGGTTAAAGGAGCCGGGGCGCTCTTCCAGCTTAAAGGAAACTTTCTCTTTATTTTTTACCTTTAGTATAGTTTTATCTTCCCGCGAAGTAAGCTCCACCGCCTCGGCCTCATTGTTTGGCGGGGTAAAGTCTTTTGAAACATTAAGGTATTTTGCTTCTATCCAGGCGCTTTCCCCTTCTTGCAGGCTGATGCGGTAATAAGAGTCCATAAGGCCGGTTGCCGGCACGCTGCCCCAAAGGCGGGTATCCAAAATATTATAACCCTCCTTCCTTACGGGGCGGGGGCGCAGGTCCTGCGTGTTAAGGCTGCCGGCGGCAATCACCTGCCCTGCGGCGGCTATTTGCATTTTACCCGCGGCGTACATTTTAGCTTTTTGCCTTTTGCCCTCATACATCCGGTAAAGAACTTTTTGCGGTTTTTTACTTATATCCTTATCTTTAAAATCCAAGGCGGTTTTATAAACGCCCGGCTGGCCGGCGTCTTCGGTCATTTCTATGTTTTTATATTTTTTACTTAGGGTTAAGGTTACGCGTTTGCCAGGGGTGCCAAAGGCGCTAAACTCCACGCTGTCGCCCTCGGCCATTATTAACTCCGACGAGGGAAACGTGTGCTTTGCGTCAAAGCCGTATTTATTTTGATAGGCCCTGTAGTCAAAAGCGTCTATTATGACGCTGCGTTTGTATTTGTAGGTTTTGCCCTGGTGGTCTATTTCAAAATTAAGGTCAAAATTGCCGGGGGTTGAGGGGACATACGCCAGATAAGAGCCGGTTTTATACACGGGCGTATCCGCGCCGTTTATCTTAAGCGTCGCGCCTTGCAGGTTAAGCGCGCCGTAGGCCAGTATATTGGGGTAGGCATTGGCCCAAAGGCTGCCTTCGCACGGGTATTGCGCGGTAAAAATTTGCCTGCCCGCGTCATTAAAATCCGGCGCTGTTTGCGGCTCTTGCGTTTTTGCGGTAAAAGGGGGCAAAATAAGTAAAAGCGAAATTATTATTCTCTTCATACTAATAAAATGGTAGCATAAAACAATGATAGAGCGCGCTAAATTAATTTCCCGCTTAAACGCTTATCTTAACACGGATAACGCCCCCGAACAAAACGGCCTGCAGGTTGAAGGCCGCCCGCGTATCGGGCGTATAGTTTTTGGCGTTTCGGCAAGTATGGCGCTGTTTGAAGCCGCCGCCAAAGCCGGCGCGGATATGATTATCACCCACCACGGCCTGATTTGGGATAAACCCCAAAAAATAACCGGCCTTTTTGGCCGGCGGGTAAGTTTTTTGATTAAAAATAATATAAACCTTGCCGCCTGGCACCTGCCTTTGGATATGCACCCCGCAGCAGGCAATAACGCGCGGCTGGCCAAAACGCTGGGGCTTAAAAATATCAAGCCTTTCGGCGATTACCACGGCCTTGCCATTGGGGTTAAAGGCAGTTTAAAACCGGCTTTGGATATTAAACAAATTCACCAAAAACTCGGCGGCGAATGTTTGCCCTTCGGGCCGCAAAAAGTATCAAGCGCGGCCATAGTCAGCGGCGGCGCGCACAGCATGCTGGAGCAAGCCGCCCAAGCCGGCGTCGGCTTATACATAACCGGCAGCCGCGACGAGTATGTGCTAGAATATGCAAAAGAAGCCAAAATAAATTTTATAGCCATGGGCCATTATAATTCCGAGCGCGCGGGCGTGCAGGCTTTAATGAAATACGTGGCCGCTGAATTTAACGTTAAGGTTGAGTTTATAGACGTCCCCAACCCGTTTTAAAGGAGGTAGTACAATGGATAAAGTGTTTACGACGATAGACGGTATGCGCGACTATGTTTTAGAGCTGCAAAAAAATATGACCAGAATCCCGGCCACCTCACCCGACGTAGGCGGTAAGGGCGAATTTAAAAAAGCGCAGTACTTGGAAGCCGAACTTAAAAAACTTAAATTTGACGAAATTATCCACGCCGACGCCAAAGACGAACGCGCCGAAGGCGGAGTACGCCCCAATATCATTGCTAAATACTACGGGCGGGATAAAACCAAAACGCTTTGGCTTTTAGCGCATATGGACGTAGTGCCCGAAGGCGACAGAACCCTGTGGAAAACCGACCCCTTTGAAGTAACCCTGGACGCCGACGGCGACACCATCTACGGCCGCGGCGTTGAGGATAACCAACAGGCTGTTTGCGCCGCTATGGTTACGGCAAAAGCCGTTATGGAAAGCGGCGCCCGCCCGCCGGTTAACCTGGGCATAATGCTGCTTTCCGACGAGGAGACCGGCAACAAATACGGCATCGCCCACCTGGTTAAACAGCGGCCGGACCTCTTTGGCAAAGGCGACAGCTTTATAGTGCAGGATTCCGGCGACCCGCAGGGCAGCCAGATAGAAATTGCCGAAAAAAATATACTTTGGTTCAGGATTACCACCACGGGCAAACAGAGCCACGCCTCCATGCCGGCGCAGGGCAATAACGCGTTTTACGCCGCGTCGCATTTGGCCGTAAGGCTGCGCGACGGGCTTTACGCCAAGTTTAATAAAGAAGATAAACTTTTTGAGCCTTCAAACAGCACCTTTGAGCCCACTAAAAAAGAACCTAACGTGCCCAACGTTAACACCGTGCCCGGCACCGACGTGTTTTGCCTGGACTGCCGCTTTTTGCCCTCCTACGACCCTAAAGACGTCATAGCCGAGGCGGAGAGAATAATGAAAACCGTTGAAACCGATTTTAAAGTAAAAGTTACCTACGAGTTTTTAAATAAAATGATTTCCAAGGCCACGCCCGCGGACGACCCGCTTATAAAACGCTTTGCCGAAGCGGTGGAAAAAATACACGGCGTAAAGGCGCAGCTTATAGGCATAGGCGGCGGCACTTTTGCCGCCGAGGTAAGAAATCTCGGCCTGCCGGCGGCGGTAAGTTCGCGCATCTACGAAAACCCGCACGTGCCCAACGAAAAGAGCAGCCTTAAATTTACTCTTTCCGACGCTAAGGCGATAAGTTATATTCTTTTAAATTCAAAATAGGTTATGGATAAAAAAAAGAATTTTATCTTTTACACGGAAATTTTTGTAGCCTGCGCCATGGTGGCCCTTATGCTTTGGGGCGCGGGCTACAAACTTTCTTACATGAAAGCCCGCGCCGCCGGCGAGACGACAGCCAAAAACCGCGCCGTTTTAGAAGGCGCCATAGCCGTGTACCGCGGCTACAACGAAGGCCGCTGCCCCGCCGCTTTGGAAGATTTGCTTAAAGACCATCTTGAAGCTATACCGCCCTCTTACTCCCGCGGCGGCGCGCATAAAAGCGCGCGGGCGGTAAACGCGCCCTCCTACGAGCAGGGTTTTGACGGCCAAGGCGGCTGGGTTTACGTAAACAACCCCGCGGACGAAGATTTTTGTTCCGTATTTACCAACATATTCTGATGAGTATCTTTATTTTATCTTTAAGTTTTATTTTCGGGCTGATAATAGGCAGCTTTCTTAATGTTTGTATCTACAGGATACCAGCGGGCAAAAGCGTGGTGTGGCCGCCGTCCTCCTGCGGCTCTTGCGGCGCAAAGATAAAATGGTACGATAATGCGCCGGTGATAAGCTGGCTGGTTTTGCGCGGGCGCTGCCGCGCGTGCGGGGCCGGGATATCTTTGCAATACCCGGCGGTGGAGCTTTTTACGGCCGTTATTACGGCCTTGTTTGTTTGGCGGTTTGGTTTAAGCGCCTGGACGCCCTGCGTTCTTTTTGCGCTTTACTGCCTTATAACGCTGTCTGTGATAGATATGCGCACTTTTATTATCCCCGACAGGTTTTCTTTGGGGCTTATTGCTTTTGGCCTTGCGGTAAGTTTTTTAAACCCGGCTTTCAGCGGCGGGACGGCTTCGGAGTTTTTATCTTCTTTAGCCGGCGGCGCTTTGGGCTTTTTTGGCATGTGGGCGGTGGCGCTGACAGGCACTTTTTTGTTTAAAAAAGACGCCATGGGCGGCGGGGATATTAAGCTGATGGGCGCCATAGGCGCGCTGTCCGGCGCGGGCGGGGTGGTCAACGCTTTGATAATTTCTTCTTTTGCCGGTATTTTTTATTTTGGCGTTTTGGTGCTTTTGCGCCGCCCGCTTGATAACGGCACCACCATACCTTTCGGGCCGTTTTTAAGTTTTGCTTTAATGGTTAATCTGCTGTATCCTAACTTTATCCTGATGTTTTAATTTTTTATTTATCTTTTTTCTCTGTTATTGCCCTTTCCACGGGCGCGAATGTATCCGCGTAAGTCTTTCGGCAGGGAAGGTTTTCGGCTCATGACGCCGCCAAAAATACGCATTTTATGGCCTTGTTTGACAACTCGCAAAAAATGCCAAACACCTG
>JAISVV010000097.1 GCA_031271365.1 Elusimicrobiota bacterium
CGTTTTCAGCGTAAAGCTGCGCCAGCAGTTTGTCACCGACGCCCCCATCGGCAAAGACGTGGTGGAAACTTTAAAGAGCTTTCATTACCTAAAAAGCAAGCGCGATAAAAACATGCGCATAACGCGCGTGCAAATGCCCTACGCCCGCGTGCTGCTTGTAGACGATATGGCCACCAACCTTGACGTGGCCAAAGGCATGCTTAAACCATACGCCATGCGCGTAGACAGCGTAACCAGCGGCCCCCAGGCCATAGAGGTTATACGCAAGGGCAAAGTAAAATACAACGCTATCTTCATGGACCATATGATGCCCGAAATGGACGGCATAGAAGCAACCAAACTTATCCGCCAATTAGGCACCGATTACGCTAAAAACATACCGATAATAGCTTTAACGGCAAATGTGGTTTCCGGCAACGAGCAAATGTTTTTAGACAACGGCTTTCAGGCGCTTTTAGCCAAACCCATAGAGATTCCGCGCCTGGACGCCATAGTGCGCAAATGGATAAGAAACCGCCACCTGGAAAAGAAGACCCAAACCCAAAACCACGCGCTAAAGCCCAAAGCGCGCCTAAAAGGCCTTACCGCCAAAGGCATAGACCTGCGCGCCGGCCTGGAACGCTTTAACGGCGACGAGGACGCTTACCTAAACGTACTGCGCTCTTACGCGGATAATACGCCGCCTTTAATAGCGCCGCTTAAAAATGTAAACGAAAGAAGCCTGGGCAACTACGCCATTATAGTGCACGGGATAAAATCTTCCAGCAGGGCGATATCGGCGGAAGCCATAGGCGACATGGCCGAAGCGCTGGAAAGCGCCGCAAAAGCCGGTAATTTAATTTGCGTGCGGGAACAAGGCCCGCCGTTTATTGAAGCGCTCAACGGGTTGCTTAACAATGTTAATAAACTGCTTTCCGACGTTGCGGCGCAAAACCCAAAACCTAAAAGAGATAAAATAGACGAGCAATTGCTCAGCGACATGTTTGAAGCCTGCGAAAACTACGATATGGACGGCGCCGACGACGCCATGACGCAGATAGAGGCTTTTGAATACACCTCCGACGGCGGCCTGGCAAAACTGCTGAGAGAGAATTTAGAAAGCATGAATTTTAATAAAATTAAAAACGCGCTTTCGGTAATACTTAAAAAAGAACCACGGCAAGGAGAAGATAAATGAGTATGCACCGCTATAAAATTATTTTAGTAGACGATAATATGGCCAGCCTTACCATGGGCCGCAATATGCTTAAAACTTTCTACGAGGTTTACCCCGCCCCCTCGGCGGAAAAAATGTTTGAAATTTTAAAAAACATAAGCGTGGACCTTATCCTTTTAGACATTGATATGCCCGGCATGAACGGCTACGACGCCATTAAAAAACTTAAAGCGGACGAACGCTTTGTTGATATACCGGTTATTTTTCTTACCGCTAAAACCGATAAAGACAGCGAGCTGGAAGGCTTTGACCTTGGCGCCATGGATTATGTGTCAAAACCCTTCTCCGCGCCGCTTTTGCTTAAAAGGATAGAGACGCAGCTTCTTATCGTGGAGCAAAAAAAGGACCTCTTGGAAAGCCATAAAAAACTTAAAGAATACGCCGAAACCCTAAAAAGCGACGTGCTGGAGAAGACTAAAGAAATCTCAGAACTGCAAAGCACAGTGCTTACCACTGTTGCCGACCTTGTGGAGTTTAGGGATAAACTAACCGGCGGGCACATTATGCGCACGCAGCTTTATATTAAAGCCATGGTGGACTATATGCAGCGAAACGGCGTATTAAAAGAAGAACTTGCGAAATGGGAGATGGATTTGTTTTTACGCTCCGTCCAACTGCATGACGTTGGCAAAATAGGCATAAGCGACCTTATTTTAAATAAACCCGGCCCGCTTACCAAAGAAGAAATGTGTATAATGAAAACGCACGTAGACATCGGCGTAGACGCGGTGGAAAAGATAATAAGCAGCGTGGGCGAGCACGCGTTTTTAAACCACGCCCTGCTTGTCGTGGGCACCCATCATGAAAAATGGGACGGCACCGGATATCCAACCGGGCTTAAAGGTAAAAATATACCTTTAGAAGGCCGCCTTATGGCCATTGCCGACGTTTATGACGCGCTTATCTCCGCGCGCCCGTACAAGGAACCCATGCCGCCGGAAAAGGCCGGCCAAATAATTGAAGTCGGCGCGGGCTCGCATTTTGACCCGGAGCTTTTAGAAGTATTCAAACAGGTAAAAGAAGAGTTTGCAAAAATAGCCGCCCAGGTTAAACCTTAGTACAAAAATAATGCCCGAGGCAGCGCAAACAGCCCGCAAAAAGCGGGCTGTTTGCCGTTTGTACCGGCATGGCAAAACATAAACGCCGCGGGTAAGTTTACTTTTTAAATGATATCATATCAGCAACGCGCGGTAACCGCCCAGGCAAGTTACAATGCGCAAAAAACCAGCCTTAAAAGGACGCCTATAATGGAAGCCATCAACGCCGAAGTTTTGGAGCAGCTTAAAAACATCTCCAAACAGCTTGAAAAAGTAACCAAACTGCTTGAAGAAAGCAAAACCGCCCCCGCAAAAAAAGATTTTTTTGCGCAAGGCAGACATTTTGACAATAAAAAACCCTTTGGCGATAAAAAAAGTTTTGGCAAAAAGGATTTTGGCAAAAAAGACTTTCACCCCCGCAAACCGCGCTTTGACGACAACGGCAAGCCAAAGTTTATCGCCGACGGCCGCGGCTACGACAGAAGGGGCAAAAGGTTTTAAAATCCACCCCCGCCGCCGCGCCGCGCGCGCCGCTTTACCTTTAAAAAAGACGCAGAGGCAAGCAGCGGCGCGTATAGCAGCGCGAGAGAAAGGAAGACTTTTTTAGCCATTAAAAATACCGCTCAAATCACGCGTATACATCGCCAAGTATATTGTATTTTTAATGTGTTAGAAAAAAAATAACCCGAATAGGTTAGGTTATATCTTGACGCGGCCTGTCATTACGGGTATAAAGGCCCAAAAGTGTTGCTAAAAAATAATAACATTTGATAATTTTTCGTCGTAGCCACAAACAAATGCCGGCGTAAAGTTCGGGAGCATTTGAGCTTTATGAAAAAATCATGCGCATATTGCGGCGGTAAAACCATACGCTGATAATACCTTAAAGCCAACTTTTAAATTGATAGAATAGCTTTATCCTTATGGCCATGAAAATCACCAAAACTTTTTATCCTAAAAACCGCAAAGCCTGGCGCAAATGGCTTGAAAAGCACCACGCCGTCAAAGACGAAATTTGGCTGATTTACCCGCAAAAGGCTTCGGGCAGGCCGTGTCTTAATTACGTGCACGCCGTGCAAGAGGCTTTGTGTTTTGGCTGGATAGACAGCACCGTGCGCAAATACGACGCCCAAAGCCGCGCCCAGCGTTGGACGCCGCGGCGCAAGGGCAGCCAATGGAGCGAGGTAAATAA
>JAISVV010000153.1 GCA_031271365.1 Elusimicrobiota bacterium
CACGCCTATTTGATTGTTTAAATTGCCCGGGTTAGCCGCCGTTTTACCGGCGTTGGAGGCAATGGAAAGCAGCATCTGCTTTGTAGTGCTTTTGCCGTTAGAGCCCGTAATAGCGGCAATGCGCGCGTGGCTGCGCTCGCGCTGGTATTTGGCTAAGGTTTGCAAGGCCAAAAGCGTGTCGCTTACTTCTATGACGCCCGCGCCGGCTTCTATGGCCTCTTGCGCGCGGCCGTGCTCGGCGATAACCAAAGCCGCGCCTTTGTCAACTGCGTCTTTAATAAAGTCGTGCCCGTCGTGTTTGTGGCCTTTTATGGCCCAGTAAATCTGGCCTTTTTGCATGGCGCGCGTGTCTATAGAGAGGCTCGTTAAAGTATGCTTTTGCACTTTTTGCGCCAAAACGCCGCCTAAAATTTTGGCCAAGCGTTCGTCGGTAATATTAAGCTGCATTAAATTAAATCTCCTTGTTTGCGGGTACAGAGTATATGTTCAAAAATTTTGCGGCAATCTCGCTGAATATCGCGGCCGCGGCGGCGCCGAATAAGGCGCGCTCGGGCTCGTCAAGCACAACTAAAATTGTAAAGCGCGGCGCGCCTGCGGGCGCAAAGCCGCAAAAAGAGGCTATGTGCAAACTGCGTTCGTATCGGCCTTCCTGCGACATCTTTTCGCTGGTGCCCGTCTTGCCGGCCATGCGGTAGCCTTTAACGCGCGCGTTTTGGCCGGTGCCCTTTTCCACCACGTTTTCTAAAAGCGAGGCCGTTTGCCGGGCGGTGTTTTCTTCTATCACGCGGCGTATTTTAAGGGGCCGCGCCAGTTTGGTTTCCCTGCCGCCGGGATATACTATTTTATCAATTAAATGCGCCTGCATTAAATTGCCGCCGTTGGCAATGGCGGAATACGCGCCGACAAGCTGCACGCCGGTAACCGATATCGTATAGCCGTAGCCCGCTTTTGCGGTGTCTATAGGCCGCCAGCGCGGATAGTCGCGCAGTATGCCGCCGGGCTCGCCCAAAAAAGCCACATTGCTTTTAACCCCGAAGCCAAACTTTTTTGCGTAAGAATACATCGTACGCGCGCCCAAAGCGTGCGCTATCTTAGCCGTGCCGATATTGGAGGAAACTTCTAATATCTCGCCGATGCTGAGTTTAGGTTTTTCCTGATGGTCGCGTATGATAATGCCGTCTACGGCCCATTTATTGTCGTCCATGCCGATGCTGTCGCTTACTTTTATGGAGCCCGTGTCCAAAGCCGCGGCCACAACAATGCTTTTAAACGTGGAGCCCGGCTCGTAGGAGAACTGGAAAGGCAAAGCCCGCCCGTCGCGCGCGGGGTAAGAGGCGGCCGCCAGTATCTCGCCGGTATTGCTCTCCTGCACCAAAGCAAACGCGCTTTTAACTTTATGCTGCAGCGCGTATTTTTTTAAAATGCTTTCGGTGTAATACTGGCCGGTGGCGTCTATGGTTAAATAAACGTCGGGCGTTTGGGCGGGCCCGGGGTGGCTGTTATCGTAGATAATGCCGCCGCCGCGCGCGCGTTTTACGCGGCGGCTTTGCTGCTCCTGCGATAAAATTTTATTGTACATCAGCTCTATGCCCGACAGGCCTTTATTGCGCGAGTTTGTGGCCCCCAAAACGTCCTGCGCAACGTTATCAAAGGGGTAAATGCGGGTATACTGCGGCTCCACCTCGACGCCGGTTACGCGCCCGGCGCGCACGCGCTTTTCCAAGTCTTCATACTCAGGCGGGGTTACGTTTTTTTTGACGTAAAAAAAGTTGCGCTTATCCTGCCACAGCTTATTTAACTCCTGCCTGCTTACGCCCAGCGCGCCGGTAAAGGCGGCAAAGAGAGCGGCGCGGTTATTAACGTTTCTTTTACTTACCGCAACGGCGTATGTCGGCAGGCTTTCGGCTAAAACGACGCCGTTTCTGTCTAAAATGCGGCCGCGCAGGGTGTTTTCCGTCGTTTGGGTATAGACGCGGCTTTCCGTCTTATCGGCAAGCTCCATGTGGCGGAAGGTTTGCAGATAAAACAACCTTGCCGCAATTATCAAAGCGGGCGCGGCGCAGATAAAGGCGCAAATTTTAATCCTGTCTCTGGCCTGCACTTTGGCCCTCCAGCACGACGATGTTGCGCGGCTCGGTTACAATCATTTTATCTTCCAAAGCGGCGTTAACTATTTTATCGGGCGAGTTATAAACCCCAAGGCGGTAGCGCAGATATTGGTTGCGCGCTTTTTTAAACTCTATATCTTCCATCAAAGCGGCCACGCGGTGCCCCGTCTTCTGCCGCTGCACGCGCTCCATTGAGATAAAAAGCAAAAAAAGCCCGCCGATAAGGATTATGTAAATAGCCCTCATGCCAGCCTCTCTATAACGCGCAGTTTTGCGCTGCGCGCGCGCGGGTTGGCTTTAACTTCTTCCCACGCGGGCTCTATAACTTTTTTGTTTACAAGCCGCCAATTGCCGCTTGCGGCTAAATCTTTTAGGGCGTATTTTATAATCCTGTCTTCGGCGGAGTGGAAGGTTAAAAACGCCGCGCGGCCGCCGGCGGCTAAAATTTTATCAAGCATTTTTGGCGCGGCTTCAACGGCTTCTAATTCGCCGTTTATAAAAATGCGTAAGGCCTGGAATGTTTTTGTAGCCGGGTGCGTTTTGCCGCTTCTGGGGCACACGCGCTCTATTACGCTTGCAAGGCGCGTTGTGGTGTTTATTTTTTCTTCTTTGCGCGCCGCGCAAATGGCAAGCGATATTTTGGCCGCCGCGCGCTCTTCGCCGTATTTTAGGATTATATTTTCCAGTTCGTCTGCGGGCAGCGTGTTTACTATATCGGCCGCGTTTTGGCCTTTGGTATTGTCAAAGCGCATATCCAGCGGGCCGGCCTGCATAAAGCTAAAGCCGCGCGCGGCGTCGTCAAGCTGATAGGAGCTCAGGCCCAAATCAAACAAAACGCCGTCGGCGGCTTTAAGGCCCAAATCAGCCAAAATGCGCGGCGCCTCCAGGTAAGAGGCGTGGAAGGCTTTCAACCGCCCGTCGGCCACATTAGCTTTGGCAAGCTGCAGCGCGCAGGCGTCTTTATCCAGCCCGATAACTATGCCCGCCGCGCCCGGCTTGCCCAAAAAGTATTTTGTATGCCCGCCAAGGCCCAAAGTGGCGTCTATATAAACGCCGCCGGGCTTGGTTATAAGCAGCTCCGTAATCTGCCGCGCGAGTATCGGTATATGCCGCCAACTCATCGGCGGGCCCCCTTATTGCGCTGCAGCTCGGCCTGCCAGGCGTATTCAAGCGCGGTTATATTATTAAACGGCATGCCGTAGGCCAAATACAAAGCGCGCCCCACCGGCATGCCTTCTTTTAGGTTTCTGGAAAATTGGTAAAACTCGTCTTTGCTGCGGGTTTGCTGAAGGTAATCCACCACGCTGCGCGCCTGGGCGTACCAGGTTTGCACGTCGCTCTCGCTGTAGCCGGATAAGTTTTTTGCGCCGGTAAACTGGTCAAATTTAATATATTCGCCCTGCGCGAAAGTTTGCTGTTCGTCGTCTATCCAGGCATTTTGCCGCTCGTCCTGGGCTTTGTACTGCATATTGACGGCCATGCCCTCGCTTAACCATAAAGGCGACAGAGAAGGCCTGTAAAACCCGTCGTAATAGATATGGGTAAGTTCGTGCACTAAATTGCCTTTAAAGTGGTTGTTTTCCAAGATATAAACGGCATTATTATCAACGTCCGCGGCCGCGCCGGACCACGCCGGCAGCGCCGTATAATGCTCGTAATTGCCGCGCGTTCTAAACATCATCAGGTTCAGCCTGTTAAAATCCGAAAACACGGAAAAGGGGATAATATCCAAAACAAAATTGCCGTGTATTTCGTTTAAAAAATTTTTTAGCTTGGGGGTTATTTGCATCTCCTCGCGGTATATCAGGTAGTTATTCGTTTTCTCGGAGTTAAAGCCCGCGGGCGGGGCAAGCCAAAGGCCGCGTTTTTCTTTGACAAAAGAAGCCTGCGGCGTTTTTGCCGCGCCGCTTTCAAATTCTATTGCGCCGCCTTTATAGAGCCTCTCGGGCGGGGGGACGGCCGCGGCCGGCTGCTCTTGCGCGCTTTCCAGCTGCAGCGCCTCCTGCGCGGTTTGGGTGGCCTGCCAGTTTGCTTTTTGTTTATACTTTGCAATTGCCCCGCCGGCGGACGCGGGCTTTGCCGCATCCGTCGCTGCGGCAAGGGGCTTTTTTCCCAGCAAAGTGCCATCGGCCATAAAACCGATAATAACGCACAGGAAAACGATTAAAATAATATTAATTTTTGTAGACGCGTTCATACACGGCTATTTTCCTTTGTTTATCTTGCGCAGGCAGCGTATAAATATGGGGCGGCCGCGCGCGCAAAAGGCTTTTGTCCAGCGTTATTTGGGCCGGCCCGTCCCGCAAAGCCAGCAGCGGGGTAAAATACCCCCCCGCCTTTAAAGCGGCCGCGCAAAGCGGGGTTACTTCGTCTATTTTGCCCATGGCGCGCTCGGTTGTAAAATCAAAGGGGCCGGCCTGCGCGCCGGCTTGCGCGCGCATATTTAAA
>JAISVV010000015.1 GCA_031271365.1 Elusimicrobiota bacterium
CGTATCTGCTATATCGGCTTTCTATCTCAAGCATGGGCATATTTACTTTATACGCGCCGCTGTTCTTAGCCGCATACAGGGAAAATTGTGTTTGGCCTGCAATTTTTATGTTTATTCCGCCGCCGTAAATGCCAAAATGCCGGTTGTGATGAGTAAAGTCGTCAGATATCAACGCAGACCATATTGTATATTCCGTCTGCCGCCCATAATAAAAAGCGTCAACGCTAAAGGCTTCTCCCAGCGAAAACATAACGTTGCCGCCATAAACCAAACTATCATCATTATTCAAAGATAACTTCTTCACCTCTCTGCCAAGCAGTAAGTCATATGCAAAATATCTTGTAGCCAGCGTATGCGTAATGGCGTCCAACGCCGTAGGCGCGGCATTATCTCTCAATATACCATCGCCATAGTAAATAACAAATTCCTTGCCTTGCGGCGTGTAACTTTGCCTGCCGGCTTTAAACGTCAATAAATCATTTTTAAAAGTAATATTGGCCTTAGAGAAGTTAGAAGTATAAAAACTATCTTCGCGTAGGTTCTTATTGTAATCGGCGCGGATAAAATAATTAGATTCCAGATAAAAGTTATTAGGCAGCAAGACGTACAGCGGCGCTTCCAGTTGTGCCGCGCCGCTTTTGTAGGGTACTTGCGCGGCAAAGCGTTTGAAGCTGCTGCCGGCGTACGCGCCGCCCAAAGAGATTTTTGGATACAACGACACAACGCCCTCCAACAAGGAGGCGCAAACGAACAAAGGCGCGCATAATAACGCGAGAGAAAGAAAAACTTTTTTAGCCATTAAAAATACCGCTCAAATCACACAGATATATCGCCAAGTATATTGTATTTTTAATGTATTAGAAAAGAAATAACCCAAATAGGTTATATTATTTTTGCCGCCGCCAACCGCAGGCCCGCAATGACGACTAGGTGCAAAATAAAACACGCGATGGCGAAAAAGCCTAAAATGATGTGCGAAAATTTACTTAAAAACCCGGCTGCCGGGCTTTGCCAGCGGCTGGCCGGCTTTGCACATCGGGCATTCTGCTTCGTCGTAAGTGGCAACTTCCACCTGCGCCATGCTGGCCAAGGGCACGCCAAAATCCACCGCGCCGCCGCTTCTGTCTATCAGGCTGCAGCACGCGGCTGTAAGCGCGCCCTGCTCTTTTATGGCGGCCATCACTTCTTTGGTGCTTTTACCGGTGGTTACGACGTCTTCGGCTATCAGGCAGCGTTCGCCGGGTTTAAGTTCAAAGCCGCGCCTAAATTGCACCGCGCCGTCAACGCGCTCTGTAAAAATGCCGCGCACGCCCAGCGCCCGGGCCATCTCATAGCCGATAACAACTCCGCCCATGGCAGGGCCGATAACAACGTCTATCTTAACGCCCTCAAGTTTTGCGGCAAGTTCTTTGCAAAGTTTTTGCGCGATATCCGGGTACTGCAAAACTTTGGCGCTTTGCAGGTATTTGCCGCTGTGCAGCCCGCTGGAAAGTTTAAAATGGCCCTCCAGCAATGCGCCGCAATCTTTAAAAATTTGTAAAACCTCTTCATTGGTCATATAAAAACCTCTATTTACGCTTAAGCGTGTAGTTTAAATTTGATTTTATCGGCTTGGCGTTATAATCCAGCTTTTCCAGCCCGGCGTCGGTAAGGCGGTAAAAAAGCGTTTGGCCGTCCTGGCTGTTTTGCAGCTTGGCGTAGGTAAGGCCGCCGTTAAGTTCCCATATGCCTTCGGTTAAAAAAAGTTCGCCGGTTTCGTCTTGATAGTGTTCGATAAGCGTAAAGGTGTTATCGGAGTTTAGGGTAAGCTCGGTGTCTATGCCGGCGCAGTCGGCGCAAGGCATAAGGCCTTCGTATGCGCCAAAATATTGCTGCGCCCGTAATTGCGCTTCGTTTAGGCTTTCTTCCTGCGGCGCGCCGGCGTTATTGCCGCAGGCGCAAATAAAGGCGGTTAGAAAGAAGAGTAAAGATAAACGTATTTTCATGTTGTCTCCGTGGGTATTATTATTTTATTATTCAAAAGGCATTTTGCCGGCCAGTATGCCGGCAAGCGGTTTTGTCGGCTCGCTCTGTTCCAGCGCCATTTTAAGGATAGACGTTAAAGGCACCGCCAGCAGCGCGCCCACAACCCCCCAGACAAGCGCCCAAAAAATCAAAGAGAAGATAACGACTATGGGGTGCAGGTCCATGCGTTTGCCTAAAAGGCGCGTTTCAAACACATTGCCGATGGTAAAGTGTATGGCGGTTAAAAGCGATAAGGCCAGGATTATATGCCAGTCAAAGCCGTATTGCAAAAATAAAACCGGCATTGGCATAAAAGTGGAAATCAACGGCCCGATATTCGGGATAAAGTTTAAAAGAAACGTAATAAGCGCCAGCATTAAGGCCAGCTCGCATTTTAAAGAGGCAAGCGTTATCCACGTTAAAAATGCCGCTAAAAAGGAGACAAATATCTTTATCAAAAGGTAATGAGATATTCTGTTTTCTATCGTGGTGCCAAGTTTGCTTTGCTCTGTTGCGCTGCCGATAAACATAAATATGACAAATAAAGTTATAAGCATTATATTTGTAAACAGAGATACCGCCAAAGACCCCATGCCCTGCAGCATATTAAAAACAGGCAGCTTATCCAAATAACCGGCTATCGCGGCCGGCGCGGTGGCGGCGGTGTATTGTTTGGTTTTGGCTAAAAACCAGGCAAGAGTATCGTTAACTTTTTGGGCGTAGGAATCGGCCCCGTCTATAAAAGTTTCCACCGAGTTTATTATAAACCATACCGCCAGCGCCGCCAAAGCCAAAAACAACAATACCGCTATTATGAGCCCGGCAAGCTGCGGCAAGTTGTATTTGCGGTGCAGCCAGCCCGCTATGGTTTTGCAGACTATTGATATAAAAAGCGCGATAACAAAAGGCATAAGCACGCTTTTGGTATAAGCTAAAAACCAGGTAAGCGCCACACCGGCCAAAATTATAAGGCAGATATTGTTAATGGGTATATATTGGTCCAGCTTTTGCTTGGTTAACATAAGGCGGCCCCTTTAGACGCTAATACTATTATAACTAAAGATAGTCTTTGATGTGCTTGTAAATTTTATCCGCGATTTTTTGATGCCCCGCCGCGTTTGGGTGTATGGCGTCTGATTTTAAAGCGGGCTTGTAAAAAATGCCGTCCATTATTGCGGGCACGAAAAGGGCCCGCTTTTCTTTTGCTATGCGCTTGAACATTTTGCTGTACGGGTTCATTTTAAAGTTGCCGCCGGTGTCCACAACAACGGCTATGGCGCCCAGGCTTTGGACATAATCTATAATCGCCGTAAGGCTTTCTTCGGTTTGGGTAAAGGGGCGGCTGCGTATGGCGTCGTTGCCGCCAAACTCTATAAGCACCATGTAAGGGCGGTAGCCGGCAATCTCCCGCATACGCGCGCGGCCTTGGGCCATGGTATCGCCGGATACGCCTAAGTTTATCACCCGTTTGCCCGTTTTTGCGGTTAAAAGCGAGGGGTAATCCTGCCCGTCGGCAACGCCGTGGCCGTCGGTAATGCTGTCGCCAAAGGCTATAATTTCGCGGCCGCTGTTGCCTTGGTTAAGCGGCCCGCCGCCGCAGGCGGCCAGGGCAAAGGCGGCAAAAAGAGTGATAAGCAGCTTTTTCATACCACAATAATATCATATACTATATGCGTTATTCCAATAACGGGGGCTATTTTATGGAAGAAATTTTTGAGCAGCCGGCCGAGCGCTATATACAAACGGCTTTTGCCGATGAGATAGAGGCCGTCTTCAGCCTTGCGCCGCAAAATCCGGCGCTGCGTTTTTTAATAGGGCTGTGCGTAATTATACTGGCGATTTTTGCCATAAAATATTTGGCGCGTATGATGCAGTGGGCCACCGAGAAGTTTTTAAAAAACCGCGGTTTTATCGCGCAAAGCTGGCTTTCGATGATAATAAAAAGCAGGCTTATAGGCAATATCTTCTTTGCCATAGGCATGGTGTTTTTAGCGTCGCTGAGCCATGTGGTAATAAGCGAGTTTTACCCTAAAATCGGCATATTGATTGTGCGCGTTTTAAACGCGCTGGTGCTTATAGCCGTGATGATGGTTGTAAACTCCGCCTTAAGCGTAATTGCGGGCAAATTTGCCAACGCGCTGCATTTGCCCGTCAAAGGCCTGGTGCAGGCCGTAAAAATGCTGTTTTGGATAATAACGGCCATTTTGATAATAGCCACGCTTATTGATAAAGACCCCGGCCTTTTACTGGGCGGCTTAACGGCTTTATCGGCCATAGCCATGCTGGTTTTTAAGGA